>JBLNAN010000275.1:0-6934 GCA_050259355.1 Syntrophothermus sp.
CAATCGTCTCCACGTGTCCGAACATCATCGTGGCCGAAGTGGTCAGACCCAGCTTGTGGGCTTCTTTCATCACTTCAAGCCATTCACCGGCGGTGCATTTCACCGGCGACAAGATCTTGCGTACCCGGTCGACCAGGATTTCCGCACCTGCTCCCGGCAGACTCGACAGCCCGGCAGCCATCAGCCTTGACAGTGTTTCCGGGATGGTAAGATGATCCATTTTTGCGAGGTGTACCACCTCGGGCGGTCCCAGCGCGTGCAACTTAAGGGTTGGATATTGTTTTTTCAGATATCGGAAAAGATCCTCGTACCAGATAAGGCTGAGTCTCGGGTGCAGTCCGCCCTGCAGCAACAGCTGGTCACCGCCGATACAAAACAGCTCTTCTATCTTCCGGTGGTATTCATCACGGGGGGTGATATAGACTTTGGAATTGCTGACCGGCCGGTAAAAGTTACAAAATTTGCATCCGGAGATACAGGCATTGGTGATATTCATGTTCCGGTCGATGATCCAGGTCACTTCCTGGTCGGGATGATGAATCTTGCGGAGACTGTGCCCGATGTACATCAGTTCTCCCAGCGGCAGCTTCTCAAAAAGTTCCAGCCCCTGCTTCGCGGTCAGAAATTCCATTCTCAGCGCCTTCTTTGCCAGCTGTTCCAGGTTCATCGTCGGGTATCTTTTTGCCTATCTTTGTAAAAAACAAAAGTACAAATAAAGATGAATCCAGCGATCAACAAAGCAGACGAGCTCCGGCGGGGCCAGAACCTTATTATCCTTACAGGGCCGGATGTCGCGGTGCCCGATGGAATTCTTTCCCGTAGCGAAGTGGATTATATCCTCGCGCAATCTGAGGGAAATAAAAAAGAGAATTTTTCCTTCGACCGCCTTGGTCACTGGATCATGGTGATGATCATCAAAGGCGGAAAAGAAAGCTATAAACTGATGGAATCCTGTCGCAAGGCAGGTGATTCAGCCATCAATTTCCTGAATGATCAGAAAGCTGAAACGGTGATGATCCATTCAGACGATGTTTACCGTGAAGAAATTCTTGCATTTGCTGAAGGTGTTTTGCTGGGCAGTTACCGCTTTTCAAAATACAAGACAAGCGAGGAAAGACTTTTTTATATCAATGAAGTATCTGTTCATTGTGACGCTGTGTCAAAATCTGACCTTGAAGAACTCCGGGTCCTTTCCGCCAGCGTGTTTCGTTGCCGCGACCTGATCAATGAACCGAATTCCTATCTCACGGCAAGCGTTTTTGCCGGGGAAGTGGAAAAGATGGCCCGTGAAGCCGGAGTAAAGGTGGAATCGCTCAACAAGCAGAAGATCGAATCGCTGAAGATGGGCGGATTGCTGGGAACCAACAAGGGCAGCTTTGAACCTCCTGTTTTCATGATCCTGGAATGGAAACCGGAAAATGCGGTCAACCAGCGACCGTATGTTTTGGTGGGCAAGGGAGTGATGTACGATACCGGTGGAATGAATCTCAAGCCGGGCGATTCCATGGTAAACATGAAAGACGACATGTCGGGAGCCGCCGCGGTGGCCATGGCGCTGATAGCAGTCGCCAGGGCAAAACTGCCTGTACACGTCATCTCACTGATACCGGCAACAGATAACCGGCCGGGACCGGAGGCAATCGTTTCGGGCGACATCCTGATGATGCATAACCGGATGACCGTGGAGGTGGTGAATACCGATGCCGAGGGCCGGCTGATCCTGGCTGATGCCTTGAGCTATGCAAAAAAATTCGACCCGATGCTGGTGATCGACCTTGCTACCCTGACGGGATCGGCTTTCCGGGCAGTGGGAAAATATGGTATCGTTTCCGTTCAGCAGGATGCAGACGAGGAATTACGTGATTTACAGGTTTCGGGCTGGAGAACTTACGAACGGATTGTAGATTTTCCAAACTGGGAGGAATATGGCGAACTGATCAAATCGGATGTGGCGGATCTTAAAAATATCGGCCCCGCGGAAGGAGGAGCCATCACGGCTGGTAAATTTTTGCAGAATTTTATCAGTTTTCCGCACATTCACCTGGATATCGCCGGTCCGGCCTTCCTGACTAAAAAAGATTCTTACCGCGGCAATGGCGGGACCGGGGTAGGGGTTAGGCTGCTGTTTGATTTTCTGAAAAGAAGAGCTGTTTAGCAACGTAAAAAATTTTCAACGAAATCCATCGTTGATTTTTCATCTTCCAGATAGCCCATATGCCCGGCATCTCTCAGGATCAGACAATGCGTTCGTTTGGCCAGGGTAATCATTTCGGTGAGACGTTCGTGTGGAAAACGGGTATCCTTCAGTCCGATGATCAGCATCACGGGGATATTTAGATTTCTCAGAAGATCACATTGGTCCACGCGGTCTTTCATTCCCAGCTGCGAAGCCACCACTCCCTCTCTCGTCATCTGGTTTGCCTTCTCTATCAGCACTAGGATCTCTTCGTGAAAAATTTTCCTGTTCTCTTCAGCAAACAGATCCGGAATAAAATTCATCAGGTACGACGACTTATTCTGATCGATAACACTCACGGCCCGTTCGCGGTTTTTCTTTTCCTCCGGTGTATCCGGGAAGGGATGCGAATGAAAAAGTCCCAGTTTTTTTAGCATGGAAGGGTAACGAGCTGCAAAGGCAAGTGTAACATATCCTCCCATGGAATGACCGATCATCGTGCATTTCCTGATCCCCTGGTTTTTCAGAACCCCCTTGACCACGTCGGCGAGAAGCTCCATCGAGTGAACCGGCGACAATACATCACTTGCCCCATGTCCGGGAAGATCGATCGTGATCACCCTGAAATTTCTGGACAGTTTCTTTCCGAACCGTTTCCATATGTCCATCGATTCGGTGAAGCCATGCAGCAAAACCAGCACCTCTCCATGGCCGTCATCCGTGAAAAAAATTTTTTTGTTATTGATGCTGATGTGTTTCATCCCCTGAAGTTAAAGGATAAAATTACGGAAATCCTTGTTTTTCAGATAAAAAATAATGCAACTCCTGAAACGGCCAGGATAGCGCCGATTACTTCCTTAACATTGACTTTTTCTTTCAGGAAGATCACGGAAGGAGGGATGATCAGTACAGGTACCATGGCCATGATGGTGGCAGCAATCCCCGCGGAGGTAAGTTGTACCGATATCAGTGAAAAAGAGACCCCGAGAAAAGGACCGAAGAAGGCACCAATTGAAAGATGACCAACCGCTTTGCCATTATGGAGACCCCGGCGAACGTTTTTCCACTGTTTCATGAAGCTGAGCAGGATGGTGAAACCGACAATCCCGGCCATTACCCGTATCTGGGAAGCTGCAAACGGACTGTATTCCCTGCCTCCTGTGCTCATGCCGTATTTGCTCAGTACCAGTCCCGCTGCCTGTCCGAGCGCCCCGCCCAGTCCCAGCAAAATTCCCCAGATGGGATAAGAAAAACGAATCTTCCGCATTCCCTGTTCTTCTTCAGCCGGATCTTGCCGCTTCAGTACAACCAGGGCAATGCCCGAGAGCGTGATGATCATCCCGGTCCAGCTGATCAACGTCATCTTCTCACCCAGGATGATCCATCCGATCAGTGCCGTCATTGGCGGAGCAAGTGCCATCAGAAGCATGGATATCCTTGCACCGATCACGACGAATGCCTGGAATAGGCACAGATCGCCGAAAACAAAGCCTATCAGACCGGAAATGATCAGGTAAAACCAGTTTTCAGGCGTCGCATCAGCCGGAAACAGATATCCCCGGTACAGCCAGTTGAAAGCACTCAGAAAAACAAAACCCACGAGCAGCCGCAGCAGATTGACAACCATCGACCCGATTTTCCTGCTCGCGGATTCGAAAGCAAGTGCGGTGATGGTCCAGAAAACAGCAGTAAGCAATGCGGCAAATTCTCCAGCGTGTGACAATATTCCCTCCTTAGTTAACACCGGCCAGCCATTCCTGCGGATTCTGAATGGTCTTTCCCAGCCAAATTTCAAAATGTAGTTCTGTTCTTGATTCTTCCGTGTTGGTGAACACCTTCCCGATAGCCTGCCGCGTTGTTACTTCCTGTCCGTCTTTCACATACACCTCCGCGAGGTTGGAATAAACGGTAAGATACTCGCCATGACGGATGATCACCACGCTGTGCAGGTTCTGCATGTTCATCACGCGACTCACTTTTCCCGAAAATACCGAGCGCACCGGTGAACCCTGCTCGGTAGCAATATCTACTCCGTTATTTTTCACCTTCACGTATTTTAGCACCGGGTGGTTGTGTTCACCGAATGAGCCGGTGATCACGCCCTTTTCCGAAGGCCACGGGAGTTTGCCTTTATTAGCCGCAAAATTATTGGAAAGTTGTACCTCGCTGTGTGTCAGCATGATATCGGTCTTGCGGGTTTCCATTTTGGGCGTTGTTGCACTCTTTTCCGCCTTCCTGGCTTTCTCCGCTGCCTTCCTGACCTCCTCCGCGATAAGTTTTTCAATCTCCCGCTGCAATTTCGCTGCTGCCTGCTGTTTTTGTTTCAGCGTTGCCATCAGCTGGGTCTCTTTTTTGCTCAGTTCCTTTACACTTTTATCCTTTTCTTCCCTTTCTTTTGATAATCGTACCTTTTCCAGTTCTTTCTCCTGTGCCAGTCTGAGTTTTTCACCACGAATGCTCTCCAGTTCACGTTGTTTCAGGTTCACCACCATCTGCGTGCTCCTGATCTGCTCTGCCTGAAGCCTGCGGTAAGAACTGTACTGGCGGTAATACATCAAACGGTTCATGGCCTGGTTGAAATCAGAGGCCGAAAAGATAAACAAGAGGCGGTTGTTGGTATTCAGATTTTTGTAAGAATAATAAATCATCTTTGCGTATTCGTCTTTCATTTTCGAAAGCTCGGCATTCATCCGGTTCAGCTCGTGGTCCTGCACGTTCATTTCCCCCTGAATCCGGGTTAAATCATTGTTTATCACATCGATCAGCGCTTCCCGACGTTCAATCTGGCGTTTCAGCATATTGATTTTGGTAAGGGAAGCTGCCTTCGATTTCTGGGTCTCCTCCAGAAGCTTATTGGTATATCTGATCTCTTCCTCGAGTTGTTTTTTTGTTTTGTGGAGTTTCGATTGCTGATCCTGACCTGTCATCATCCAGGGAATACAAAATACGACCAGCAGCAGGAAGACCGGCAGAAGATAAGGGTGATGGCCTGGGCAATGCTTCATCTTTATTTTACCTCCCGGAAATCAGCAGGTATCTTGAAAGGGAAACTTAAAGAAGTATTAATATTGATTTTGTTGAATTTTACATCTACATGAAGCCTGTTTTCCGCGGAAATATCAAAAATCATTTCTTTTGGAAAAAGCTGACCATCAACATTTTCGAAGGCGTCATAACTGGCTTCCAGCTTCACATTGTCTTTCCTGATTTCCTTAACATCCGCCCTGATGATCTTGTAATGTTCAGGTTCAATCCAAATGTTCTGAATCAGGATACGAATATTTTCCTGCGCATTCCTCACGAATTTCTTCAGTTTAGTTCGTTCAGCGGTAGATAACTTGTACAGCTCATTGTCGGATGTTATCCTGAATTTTCCATTTTCATAAAAAGAGAGATCATTACCGATCAGGAAAGATTGCAGAATATCAAAATCAATGTTGGTGTTGAGAAATTTATTCACGTATTCATAGTCCCCGACAAAATACGTGTTGTTCATCCGGTTAATGAATTTTACAGAATCCTGTGTCACCATCATCCGGAAGACCTCGATTCCCAGAACGGGTGAAAAGGAGAGCCAGATCAGACTGTCTTTTCGTATCCGGATCGTTCCCCCAAAAGAATTGGTTTGTTTTTTATTCTCGTATTCTGCATCAAATTTTGCCGTGAAAGTGTTGAATTTAAGCTCGTTTTCTTTTAATCTGGAAAACAGCTGATCCACGCTTATGTTTTTATCGGGTGCAACCCTGGTCACTTTCCTGGAAGTAGAACATGAGGAAAGTAATACAAGTGAAAATAAAAATATCCACAGGCCTTGTTTTCTGCTTCTGAGAACCGTTATCGTCATTCAATTAATTTTTTCTCGGCGATTTTTTTATCTAAAAATTTTGAACCGTCTCCCTTTGTTTTCGCTTTTTGCCAGAATTCGATAGCCTGATCGGTATTGCCAAGTTTAAACAGCACGTCTCCGTAATGTTCCATGACTTCAGCACTAGGACCATCTTTTTCCTCCAGCGCTTTGGCAATCCAGATCCGGGCTTCTTCGTATTTACCAAGCTTGTAAAGCACCCACCCGTAAGTATCCTGGAAAGAACCATTCTCCGGATCAAGGGTTACCGCTTTTTTAGCCATGGTTTCCGCTTTTGGAAGATCCTCGTTCCGAATAGAAAGATAATAGGCAAAGTTGTTGAGCACGTATGCGTTATCTCCTTTCAGATCAAGTGATTTCTGGTAGTTCTTGTCTGATTCCGCCTGATTGTTCAGGGCGTGATAGCTGTCTCCGAGGTACATGTAAAACTGCGAAAGGAGTTCGCTGTTATCAACCACGAGTTTTGCTCCCTGATTCAGGGAATTGACTGCCGCATTAAAGTCTTTAAGCTGGTAGTTGGCCAGGCCTGAAAACAGGTAAGGAAGGGGTTGTTCAGGAAATAATTCAATTACTTTTTGAGAATGTTCCCCCAGGAGCTTCATGTCTTCAGCTTCAAGATCAAGCCGGAGAAGTTCTTCCCAGATGACGTATTTGCTGCTGTCGAGCGAAACGGCTTTCATAAATTCCACACGGGCAGAGTCGTATTTTTTATCCTGAGAAAGCAGGTCTCCATAAATAGAATGAGATTTTGGATCATCCGGATGAACATCCACCAGTATACGGGCTAGATCAAGAGCCTGTGCCTTTTGATCCTGGTAGAGATCTTTCACCGAATAAAAAGTCATGAGCACCGTGATTTTCGTATCGATGGAGAGATCAGGGTTTTTGAAGCC
>JBLNAN010000276.1:0-3845 GCA_050259355.1 Syntrophothermus sp.
AGTGCCCGTAAAAGCCGGAACAGGTATTCAGGATCACTGTGGGTCAGCACTGATAGTTCTTCTGC
Source organism: Syntrophothermus sp. (assembly GCA_050259355.1). Taxonomy (GTDB): domain Bacteria; phylum Bacteroidota; class Bacteroidia; order Bacteroidales; family FEN-979; genus FEN-979. The sequence continues at coordinate 66 of JBLNAN010000276.1, forward strand.
TGATTTTGGACTGTCTTTCAATTTGCCTGCAATATCCAGTTCGGCCGCTACTTTCAAACAGGGGAGAAGCCAGAAATACTGGAAAAATTCATACAGAACAACATTTGCCGGGAACATCCTCCTGTTCAGTTGGATCAGACCCCGCCGAAAACCATTGATGGTCCGGATGAACCAGGGGGGAGGAAGCTTCCTGAATTTTATCTCATCATTCATTTTTCAAATTTAATCCACGAAAGTAGGGATTTTCAGAATTGTAAACGCCAGGTGCCCATCGGGAAGAATCCCATTCCAAAGAAGTTCCTGATCTCTCCGGTAGAAGGATTGATTCTTTCCAGATAAACATTCGTGTAGTTGGTACGATACTGAAGATCAAGCATGAATTCAAGGTTATACCCCGGCATATTTCTTTTTATTCCGAAGCGGAAGGAATATCGCTGGTATTCGGGATACCTGACCTCGTAAGCCCTTGACCAGTCGGGAACCGCTTCTCCGCTCTGTACCGTTTGGGCCACGTCGAACGGAATATAAGGATTGCCCCCGGTCCACGTGGCACGGGCACCAAATGAAATAACGCCCCATTTTCTTCTGCCCATGACAAACTCATAGCCGCCTGCCGCGTTCAGCACGTAATTGACATCAAATGCGGTTTTCCTTGAAATTTCATCATAACCTGAATATTTTGAATCAAAAAGGGAACAGGTGAAGAGATAGAAGAAGTTTTTAGCAAAAAAATGCTCAACCGTGATTTCTATTCCCTGATTTATTGCTGACCCCCGGTTCACCAGGCTGTCAGAATACTGGCGATCGAGGAAAAATTCATGTCCCTGGTTGATCAGCGAATATTGTGGAATAGAAGCTTTTACAGGTACATTGAAAAGGTACTGGTAATAGATCTCTGTCTTGAGGTGGAGATTTTCTGCAGGAATCAGCTCATAGGCAACCGCCGCCTGGGCATTCCGGGTGAGATCCAGGTTTTTATTGGTCTGAATAATTGTTCCATCAGTCAAGCGGGTCAAAACAAAATACATCACCCTGGGCTGGGTCTGGCTGTAGATTCCGCCTCCGAAATTCAGCTTGTTTTTTTTCGATAATTCCCAGGAAAAACCAATTCTGGGATCCGCTGCCCAGGTGCCGTTCATGGTCAGCCAGGTTCCGGTAAGACCTGAAGTCATAATAAAAAACCTTGAAAAATCATGTTTCCACTGGACGTATCCCCTCAGCAGGAACATATTTTCGCGGCTGCCGGTGTTTACCATGAATGATCCTTTCTTCATCAGGCTGTCGGCGTAATTAAGGATAAAATAGTCTGCATTGACGCCTGTTTCGAAGGTGTTTGCAGCCGAAAATTTTTTGGTGAGTTTTGAAGAATAAGAAAATTTGGTTTCAGAGGATCGTTCTCCCGCCCAGGGTGAGGGTGTCAAAGCCACGTTTGAAAAGGTATCGATTTTCGTGGTGACCAGAGATGAAACCACGTAGATCATATTCTTCAGCTGAAGGTTTTTATGGGGAAATATCTGGTGCGAAATTCCCAGCACACCCAGGTCGGAACCATTGGCCAGGTCTTCCCCGTAATCGCTGAACATCCATTTGTTCTGCGGCTGTTTGCTGTCGAAAAGTTCAATATAACTGATCCCGCCCATACCGGTGATGGCAAATTGTCCTGCCTTTTTTGTCGGTATCGTGATTTTAAAGTTCAGGTCATTGTATTTGGGGACCATGTTCAGCTTTACACCCGCAAGGGATAGCAATTCAAGGAGAGAATAGCGGTAGGAAAATAGATAGGAAGAACGTGAATTTTTAGCAAAAGGTCCCTCAGTGCCAAATTCAAGTCCGTTCCAGCCGATGCCAAACCAGTATTCCCGTTTTTCATTGTTCCCGTTTCGCATCCGCATATCAAACACACCGGCAAGCGCATTTCCATATTGAGCCGGGAAGGTCCCCATGAAAAAATCAGAATTGGTGAGCAGGTTGTTGTTCAGCACGGTCACCGGACCGCCCGTGGTGCCAACGGCTGCAAAATGGTTGGGATTGGGAATTTCCATCTCGTCCAACCGCCACTGAAGGCCCATGGGAGAATTTCCCCTGACGATTATATCGTTGCGGTTGTCGACCCCCGAGGTAACACCGGCAAAATTCTGGACCATGCGAGCCGGGTCGTTGTAACTACCGGCAAAGCGGGAGGTTTCATCGATACTGAAGGACCTTATGCCGATGGTAGCCATCTTGTTGATGGCCTCATATTTCCGGTAATCGCCCTTGATCTCCACTTCTTCGCCGGTGATCATGCTTTCTTCCATTGAAATCACGACCTCGGCGGTTTTACCGCTGTTCACGGAAATATAATCTGTTACAAACGGCGAATAACCCACGTAGGTAACCTTCAGCTGTTTTTTACCAATAGATACCTGTTCCAGGTGAAAATTGCCGTTTTCATCACTTACCGTTCCCTGAACCGGTTCAGAGCCAACCAGAACAATGGTAGCCCCAATCAAAGGCGATTGGGTGGCACGGTCGAGTATGGTGCCGCGTATGGAAGAATACAAAACAGGTTGAGACCGGATCGGGCCGATAAAGAAAATGAGGATGAGAAAGACAAGGTGAAAGAGAAGCCGTTGATTTACCGGCTCATCATGTTGTCGACCATTTCCTTGTCGAGGCGTTTCCATTTCGGATTGATCAGATTTTCACCGTCCCATTCAAATTCCACCAGGTCGAAAGTTTCCTCGTAAAAGGTGAGTTTACTCCTTAGGTCGGGGGTGTGCTCGACAAAGATAAAAGAATCATGCTTTTGTCCGGTCGTTTTCAGAATCTGGGTAGCCAGCGGTGCACACCATTCCGTTACCGGCGTTCCGGGATTTTGCCGGTAAATTTCGGTGGCGATTGCCATAGTCATTCCATCATTTCTGCGGATGATTTTTAGTCCGCATTTCGAAGGACTGTCCCATTGTCCTCTGAAATCATAATAATGATCCATGTATTGATTGAATTCCGGATTAGTCTCCATAAACGGAAGAGAAATAGATTAGTTTATGCTGTTTTACTTACTTTTTTTCCAAAACTGATGTCAATCAGGTCGCGACGTCGCGGTTTATAGGTTCCGTCATTCAATTCTCGCTGCATTACCGTGCTCAGCATGTTGAACATCTTCTGTGTCTGGGGTTCATCCTTGTAGAAGGTATCCCAGGCATAATGATAGAGTTCCTGTAGTTTTTCAGCCGTCATGTGTTTCGGATGATAAACCACTTTTCCGGCATTGTAATGATTCCAGTCATGATCAAAGATCCTACCCTGTTTCAGCAGGTCACTGTAGGCCTTGGTGTGGGGGAAGGGGGCAAGAACGGTAAATTCTGCCAGATCCAGATTGATCTCAAGCAGAAAGTCAATCAGACGTTTGATATCATCCTCGGTTTGATTATCCAGTCCAAGGAGGATGGTTCCCTCCACGGCGATTCCATAATCATGGTATTGCTTGATCCTGTTTTTAATGTAATCCGAAGTATCGAATACAGCCTGGTACACGTACCATGCACCGGCCTGGGCTGCCAGATCGAGAACCTCGTCTTTATCCTCGATGGTATGACTTACCCATTTCTTTTTCAGGGGAATCATGGCCTTGAAAAGGTCTTTCTCCCACTGTGTATCCAGCGCAAGGGAATTATCCACGATGAACAGGCGGTTGTTGTCCATCTGCGACAGTTCTTCTACAACCTTGTCGATCGGCCTGGGTCTGAATCCTCTTCCGCCAAGATATCTTACGGCACAGGGATAACAATCGTAGAT
>JBLNAN010000277.1:0-3188 GCA_050259355.1 Syntrophothermus sp.
ATGAATTTGAAGATATTCTCCGCTTTGGCGGATCATCCAATTAATAATTGTAAATCGCAAATATACGATTTGTTTTAAAATACAAGAAAGTCGAAGAAAATTTATTTGTTAAGGGCCCGGTTAATACCTGCTACGATATAGTCCTTTTGTTTTTGAAAGTGAATAAACATGGCTGCCAGGTTCACTGCTGCCTCTATTCCTGCCGGGTTACGGGTAAGCACCCTGAAAAACATCTTCCAGTAATGAGAAGAGGTTTCTTTGGAAAAGCCTGCTTCACGGCAAACACGAAAAAAGGACCTCATATAAATCAGCCGGGTTTTAAACGAGGGTTTGTACAGGTATTTGGGCTTAATATGTAAACCTGTATAGATAACCCGCTCGTAATAATTATCAGGATGATACACTGCATCCAGCACTTCGGTGTAATTCCTGAGAATATCTTCTCTCGGGATGAGGGTTGTGAAATTCAGGCCGCTCGTCATCTGGTCGATATCCGAATCGCTCAGCGACTGGGAAGACTTTTTAAACAATCTTCCTTCCGCTTCCAGCCTCCTGGTGAGTTGTGTGTTGGGAAGCGCGTAAAGCAGACCGATCATCGCCATCGCCACGCCGGAGGACTGGATGGAATCGATCATTTTCTTTGCAATCGAGTGGCTGTCACTGTCAAATCCAATGATATACCCTCCGTTGCTGACGATACCATACGACAAAATTTTAGCTACCGCTTCCGTAACGGGCTTGTTGATATTCTGGGTTTTATGACTTCTGATCAACGTATCGTTTTCAGGCGTTTCAATACCGAGAAACACATAGCGGAAATCGCAATCGCGCATCAGTTGCAAAAGTTCGTCATCGTCGGCGAGGTTAACAGAGGCCTCGGTGGTAAAATAGAAAGGATTTTTCCTGGCTTTTGACCAATCCCTGATCTCTTTCAGCAGCGCTTTGACTTTATTCTTGTTGCCAATGAAATTATCATCAACAAAATCGATATGTCCCCGGTACCCGAGATCATACAGCGTTTGTAATTCTTTCAGGATTTGCTGATTTGTCTTGAACCTGGGCGTTCGGCCGAAGAGTTCGATAACATCGCAGAATTCACAATTGAAAGGACACCCGCGGATAAACTGCATCCCGATCATGATATAATTTCCAAAGCGGATCAGATCATACCGGGGAACAACGGATTGAAGCATGTCTGCCTGTTCTGCTGAAACATATTTACCCGATGGCATTCCTTTCCTGAAATCTTCGAGAAACAGGGGAATGGTAACTTCTCCTTCACCGAGAACGAGATAATCAGCGGTTTCATAAAGCGCGGGCTGAGAAGTAGGATCCGCCCCTCCCGCAACAATCTTTTTTCCCAGTGCATGCACCCGTTCTATCAGCGTAAGCATACTTTTCTGCTGCGGAAGCATCCCCCCGGTACAGATCAGGTCGGCCCAGAGCAAATGTTCGTCGAGAAGTTCCTCAACGTTTTCATCGATCAGTTTGAAATTCCAGTTTTGGGGCAACAATGCCGCCACGGTGAGAAGACCCAGAGGCGCTGCCGGGTATTTAGCCCCCACGATATCGCAGACAGCTTTATAATTCCAGAAACTAAATTCCGAAAAACGGGTCTGAACCAGCAGGCAGTTTAATGATTTATCCAAAATTTTAAGTCTAATAGTAAATTAAATGTAAATATAGTCAAAATCGGAAATTTCGCCCAGTTAAAAGGATTAAGATTACCTTTGTTTAAAATATCATTAAAAATTTAACCAAATTCTGAAATAATGGCGAGAGGCAATGAAGCATTTAATAAAAAAGACCGTGAGAAAGCATTGATTAAAAAACGGAAGGAAAAAGAAAAAAAGAAGGAAGAACGTAAAGCGAATTCAGGAAAAGGAAAAGGTCTTGATTCTATGATTGCCTATACAGATGAATTTGGGAATATTGTTGCCACTCCTCCTGATCCTTCCAAAAGACAGGAGATCAAAGCAGAAGAAATACAAATCAGCATATCGAAAAAAGAAGAGGGCGAGGCCCAGAATTTTATCAGGACCGGGACAGTGACTTTCTTCAACGAATCAAAAGGGTATGGCTTTATCAGGGATGAGGTTTCAGGCGACAGCATTTTTGTACATGCCAGTGATCTGGGAAATCCCATCAAACAAAATGATAAGGTTGAATTTGAAACGGCGAATGGTCCGAAAGGGATCAATGCCGTAAAAGTCAAAATCATCCGGTAAGCATCCTCCATACCTGTCCAATGCGTATGTAATTCGTCGCTATCACTCTTGATTGCTGAATCCTGAAAGTATGGAACATCTCCCAAGATTAATAGAAGACCTTGCGCTTATCCTGATCACCGGGGCAATAGTGACTTTGCTTTTCAAGAGCATCCGGCAGCCTATTGTTCTCGGGTATATTATAGCGGGTTTCTTTGTCGGGCCTCACATGTCGTTGGTACCCACCGTGGTGGATCTGGAAAACGTGAGGACCCTGGCGGAAATCGGTATCATTTTCCTGCTGTTCAGCCTTGGCCTTGAATTTAACCTGAAAAAACTCCTTCATATCGGCGGGGCTTCTTCCATCACGGCCCTTGTTGAAATCCTTTTTATAACCCTTGCCGGCTTCGGGCTCGGGAAGTTACTGGGATGGTCGCTTACCGACAGCATCTTTCTTGGCGGAATGCTGGCAAGCAGTTCAACGACCATCATTATAAAAGCTTTTGATGATCTTAATATCAAAACCCTTCATTACGCGAAGATCGTTTTTGGCGTACTGGTGGTAGAAGATATTGTCGTGATCCTGTTGCTTGTTTTGTTGCCTTCTATTGCTGTCACACAGGCATTTTCAGGAAACGAACTGCTGCTTACCCTGATCAAACTGCCCGTTTTCCTGGTCATCATGTTTGTTACAGGGATATTCCTTCTTCCCAACATTTTAAAAAGGGCAAAAAAAGTTCTTAATGAAGAGGTGTCTTTGATCCTTTATACCGGACTTTGTCTTGGAATGGTCGTACTGGCAAGCAGAATCGGCGTTTCCGCCGAACTGGGCGCATTTCTGATGGGATTTATCCTGGCGGAAAGTACCTCTGCAGAAAAGATTGAACAACTGATCAAACCTGTTAAAAACCTTTTTGCAGCGGTTTTCTTTATTTCCATCGGGATGATGATCGATCCGCCGGTCATCATCGCGCATAAATG
>JBLNAN010000278.1:0-4646 GCA_050259355.1 Syntrophothermus sp.
ACGTCCAGTCCGGCCTTTCTCACGCATTTGTATATGTTTTTCGCCGCGGTTGTCTGGCCTATGATTATGTGAAAATTGGCTTCCAGAGAGCTTCCCATCATGCCTTTCGGGGATTTTATACCCTGTTCGCCATCAATGATAAATCCCTGGGGTATCGCCTCGATGATCTCTTCTCCTGGATTCATGTTGAGATTGTACATGCTGTTGACCAGAGAATCAATGTCTTCCTGGCTGATCTCAGTATCGTTTTCCTTACGGATAAGGCTGCCGCGGTGCTGGAGGCTTTTGATATGCTGACCGGCTATACCCACATTCACGTACTGAATATTCACCCCCGACTGCTGGGCTTCCACAACTGCATCGTGAATCGACTGAACCGTATTTTCGATATTGGATACTACTCCCCGGCGGACACCAATGGACGGCGTCTTGCCATATCCGAGGATCTCGATTTTACCAAATTCGTTTTTGCGGCCCACGATCACCGCTATCTTGGTGGTGCCAATATCAAGACCAACTATGATTTCAGATTTTTTCGTTTTGGTAGGAGCTGGCTTAACCCTGGTTTCAGGCATCTCGTTATTTTTCATATGCTGTTAAATTTTTGAACATACAACCTGGTTCCTGTATTTGATATTTATGATGTTATATTTTTCCCATCCGGTCTGGCTTAATCCCATTTTATAGAACACGTACAGTTTGCCGAATTTCTCAGGAAGATCTTCACCTTTTCCCAAAAGAATCGTGTGATTTCCTACTCTCGGGATCAGTTCCATTTCCCCGTCCGGATTCACATAGATCTGCTGTATCTGGGCCCTGAAGAAAGGATCTTTGGCGATATAGGATGCGACTTCATACAGGTGGTTCATGATGGACTTGTATTCCAGTGAATCCTTGATTTTTACGGAATCCTGCTGGTAACAGATGCGCTTGACAAAAGGTTCGTTTATGTCACCGTTAGCCACCAGCACCCTTGCTGAAAATGCCGGGTTAAGCGGCAGAAGATTTCCCCGGCCATCAAGGTAGAAACTCTCGCCGCGGGTGTTGTAAATCCTCAGGATCGGTTGCCGCTGAATGATGTTGACCACCACTTTTCCGTCCAAATACATAAAAACATCTGCATCGCCGACATAAGGCTGATGTTTGATGGATTTTTCCACTTTTTCAACATCAATATCGCCGATAAACTGTCCCTTCAAGGGATTGCGGATGCCTTTCAGCAATGAATCAACATCTGCCCTTGTGATCAGCGTGTCGGCTTTCCCATAGTCGATGCTGACAGAGTACGACCGGCAAACCGTATCATTATGATCAATGGTGGTAAATCCCACCAGGACTAAAAATCCTGCCACGAGCAGCACCCACATCACAACAACCAGGATCCTGACCACCTTTTTCATTGTTTGATGGTGTTAAATGCGTCCCTGATGGGCTGAACCAGACGGTCGATATCGCCTGCACCCATCGTAAGCAATACGTCAGTCTTTTCTTTCATCAGTAAACTGATCAATTCATTCTTTTCACACAAATATTTATCGCTGGATTTGATCTTTTCGAGCAGCATCGAAGAGGTGATCCCGGGGATGGGTTTTTCGCGGGCGGGATAGATCTCCAGCAATATTATCCTGTCGAGGAGTTCAAGTGCCCTGGCGAAGTCATCGGCAAAGTCCCTGGTACGCGAGAACAGATGCGGCTGGAAAACCCCGGTGATCTTTTTCCCGGGATACAATTTTTTCACTGCCCCGATACAAGCGGTCAGTTCTGCCGGATGATGTGCATAATCATCAATATAGACGAAATCATCTCTTCTGATCTGATAATCAAACCTGCGGATCACGCCCTGGTAACTTTCAATGGCCTGCCGTATTTTGTCGGCCGGAATACCAGCTGCATGGGCAATGGCAGCGGCAGCAACTGCATTTTCTATGTTGAAAAGACCGGGCAGTCCGGGTGTAATTGTACTGATCCATTTCCGGCCATTCATCACGAGATCAAAAACATACTGGCCATCCTGAATGATAAGGTTTTCAGGATGAAATTCAGCGGATGACTCCATGCCGTATGTATGAATGGTATATCCGTTTATATTCACTGCCGGAAAGCGCAGATTTTCCTTCACCACCAGATGACCATCTTTTTTGATCTGTGAAGAAAAATCCATGAATGATTTCTTCAGTGATTCGCGGTCACCATAAATATCCAGATGATCTTCATCCATGGAAGTGATTACGGCCAGATCAGGATGAAGAGTCAGAAAAGAGCGATCGAATTCATCGGCCTCGACCACCACGATATTTTTTGATTCTTTGTTTTTATTGGGTAAAAAGTTGGTGCCATAGTTCTTGGAGATCCCGCCCAGGAAAGCGGTAGAAGGGACGCCGGCGCTTTTCAGGATATGCGCGATCAGCGTGGTTACGGTCGTGTTTTCATTTGTACCGGCCACGGCAATGGTGTATGCATCCCCTGTGATCATCCCGAGCATTTCCGATCTTTTTTTCATGGGAATGTTTTTCTCCAGGAAAAACAGGTATTCTTTATGATCTTTCGGGATGGCCGGTGTATAAATAACCAGATCAGTATCAACCGGGATGTTTGCAATATTTTCTTCAAAATGGATGTCTATTCCTTCGCTGATCAGCTCATCCGTCAGAGAAGAAGGTGTACGGTCGTAACCGGATATTTTTGCACCCTGCAACAGAAAAAACCGTGCAATGGCGCTCATCCCGATTCCTCCGATCCCAAGAAAATATATGTTTTTATACATGATCATTTTTAAGCATTCATCTTTGTTTTGCCAGGCGCAGCGCCTCCTCCGCGATCCTCCCTGATGCATCCGGTATTCCCAGTGCTGAAATATTTCTGCTCAGTTCCACCCGTTTTTCTTCGTTTTCAAGTAATTCAGTGAGAACCGGAGAAAGTTGACCGACTGCTTCCTCGTCCCTGAGCAAAACGGCAGCATTTTTCCTGACCAGTGCCATGGCATTTTTCGTCTGATGATCCTCGGTCACATTGGGTGACGGGATCAGGATCACGGGTTTCCCCACGATACACAGCTCGGAAATGGCGATTGCCCCGGCACGCGAGATCACTACATCGGCAAGCGTGTATGCCAGATCCATCCTGTCGATAAATGGAAATATCCTTACATTATCCAGATTTTGGAGGACTTCATTCCTTGAAATGCTGTCATAATAATACCTTCCGGTTTGCCAGATCACCTGGAAATCCTGTTTTTCCGAACAATTAATAAACTTCCGGATGCTGTTGTTGAGGGTACCTGCACCCAGGCTACCGCCTGTTACCAGTATGATTTTCCTGTCATCTTTCAGGTTGAAGTATTGCAGGGCTTCCGGGTACCTGGAAGGATCCGACTGGATATTCTTCCTGACGGGGTTTCCCGTCATCACTATTTTTTCTTTCGGAAAAAATTTCTCCATCCCCTCGTAAGCCACGCAGATCGTCGAAGCCTTTTTTGCAAGAATTTTATTGGTGATGCCGGGATAAGAATTCTGTTCCTGGATCAGTGTCGGGATATCCTTCATGGAAGCCATCCTGAGGGTCGGCCCGCTGGCATATCCGCCAACGCCGATCACCACATCCGGTTTAAAGCCATCGAGGATGCTCCGGGCCTTCAGCATTGCCGATACAATCCTGTAGGGAACGAGAAGATTTTTGGCTGTCAGCTTGCGCTGGATGCCGGATATTTTCAAGCCTTCGATCCTGTAACCCGCGGCAGGAACCCGTTCCATCTCCATTCTGCCTTCGGCTCCAATAAAAAGGATCTCAGCATCCGCCTCTCTCGCGCGGATGGCGTCGGCAATGGCGATAGCGGGGAAAATATGTCCCCCGGTTCCTCCTCCGCTGATGATTACCCTGGTCATGATTTATGTTGTTGATGCGGGAACAGGTGGAACGGGAAGATCTGTAAGAACCTCCACCTCTGTTCCGTCTTTGGTTTCTATTTCAAGTCTCCTGCTCACGGCCAGGATCATCCCGATGGCGATACTGGTAAACCAGATACTGGTTCCTCCCATGGAAATGAGCGGGAGCGTTTGTCCGGTCACTGGCAGGATCTGCACGGCAACCGCCATGTTGATGAATGCCTGGAAAATCAGGCTGAATCCGATCCCGATCACCAGGAATGTCCCGAAATTGCCCTGGCACTTCAGGGCGATCCGCACCACCCGGAAAAAAAGTATAATGTATAGCAGCACAACGATACCGCCCCCGATAATCCCGTATTCCTCCAGGATGATGGCAAAGATAAAATCCGAATAGGGGTGGGGAAGAAAATTCCGCTGTTCACTCTGTCCCGGTCCCTGACCAATAATTTTACCCTTCACGATGGCAATTTTCGCCTGCTCAATCTGATAATTTCCATCCGGATCTTCCTTTTCCTTATTCAAAAAACGATCTACCCTGTTGACCCAGGTTTCTGCCCTGGGGAACAGATCGGGTGCGGTTTTCGCAAAAAGAAAGATCATGATGATGGCCACAACTCCCAGGCCGAACAGGCTGAAAATGTACTTCAGACTGATTCTTCCAACAAACATAATCACCACGCAGGTTACAAAAAGGATAGCCGCCGTTGAGAAATTGGCAGGGAGGATAAGGGCACATACCACTACCACGGGCATAATGACGGG
>JBLNAN010000279.1:0-4851 GCA_050259355.1 Syntrophothermus sp.
CGATACAGTTCTGCATGATGAGCTGTCCGCCCCAGTCAAGTTTAATGGCATCTTTACCCCTGATGGGGAACTCCTGCTGATCTTTCATTCCTTCGCGGTAAGGCTCGATCATCATGTGAACTTCACCAAACTGACCCGCACCGCCTGACTGTTTCTTGTGACGGTACATTGATTTTGCAGGTTTGGTAATGGTTTCACGATAAGGAATTTTGGGTGCGATATATTCAATTCCGATTTTTTCGAGATTTTCAATATGCCATTTTGCAATATTCAGGTGGAGTTCACCCTGTCCCATCAGGATGACCTGCTTCAGTTCTTTTGAATACAAAAGAACAAGCGTCGGATCCATTTTGCTCATTTCTGAAAGGATACCGCCCAATTTTTCATCATCACCCGCGTTCTTTGCCTTAACAGCAACCCTGAATTTAGGTTCAGGATAAATCATGGGTTCGATTACATCATCAGCGTTCTTTGGAGAATTAAGTGTGTTATTGGTAAACGTATTTTTCAGCTTGATGGTCGCTCCGATATCACCGGCAACCAGTTTTTCAACCTTCTCGCGGTTTTTACCGTTCATCACGAAAAGCTGCGAAAGTCTTTCTTTTGCACTGTTACGGGTGGGATTGATCATATCCATTGCTTCTGTGATCTCGCCCGAATAAACTTTAAAATAAGAAACCTCACCAAGATGTTGCTCGATAGTCGTCTTGAAAACGAAAGCTGATGTGGGATCTGCAGTATTACATTTCAGAACTTTTCCATTCAAAGTGTTTACACCGGGCATTTCGTTGGGTGCAGGTACACTGTTGGCAATGAATTCCAGAACCCTGCCAACGCCCATGTTATTGCGGGCACTGGTACAAAGAACAGGGAAAATGGTGCGGTTAAGTAAACCGGTCTTCAGTGCCTTTGCAACCTGCTCTTCGGTAAGCGTTCCTTTGTCAAAAAATTCTTCCATCAAGGCTTCATCCTTTGACGCCAGTTCTTCTACCAGGGCATTGTGCATATCTTCAGCTTTCCCTTTTTCCCCTTCAGGAATGTCGAGGATCTCGGGTTTGCCACCTCCTTGCGGATATTTCAGCATTTTCATCTTCAGCAGATCAATTACCGAATTAAACCCGGTACCGGCATTCACCGGATACTGCATCAGGGTAACATAATTCCCGAAAGCCTGCTTCAGCTGGCGAACAGTTTCATCAAAATTGGCATGCTCCTGGTCAAGATGATTAACCACGAAAATTACAGGAGTATTATTGCGGGTAGTGTGCCGCCAGGTAATTTCAGTTCCGACTTCCACTCCGTTCACAGAGTTAACAACCATTAGGGCAGTATCCGCAACTTTCAGGGCAGATACTACTTCACCAATGAAATCGTCAAAACCCGGGGCATCTATAATGTTGATTTTCTTGTTATCAAAAAGAGAATAAAGTACTGAAGCAACCACCGAATTCTGACGCTCCAGCTCGATAGGCCTGTAATCTGATAATGTATTTTTATCTTCCACTGAACCCCTGCGGCTGATCACGCCTCCCTCGAATACCATTGCTTCGCCAAAGGTTGTCTTCCCTGATTTAGCACCACCGATCAAGGCGATGTTCCTGATTTCGTTAGTTTGAAATACCTTCATTTTTTAATTTTTTACTTAAAATTTGCTGTTTTTAGATATATCCTGAAAAAGGGAGTGCGAAATTACAAATTTGCCCTCAAACCACAAAAGGATCGTCAACTTTTATTTGATTTAAAGCATTTTATGGATTTCATCCCACTGTTCTTTGCTCATTTTCGCCCCAATCACACTGATCACATTACCCGCCAGGATGGAGCCGATTTCGCCACAACGCTGTAGCGGAAGATCGCGTGAATGTCCATACAGAAACCCTGAAGCATAAAGGTCCCCCGCACCGGTAGTGTCAACGGGTCTCACGGGTATTACATCAACATAAAAAACCTCTTCGCCACTTTTGATCATGGAGCCCTTTGCACCGGTTTTTACTACAGCGATTTTACAATGTTTGCCGAGTTCCTCCAGCGCCTCCCTTGGCTCTTTTCCTGTAAAAGCCTTGGCCTCTTCTTCGTTGGCAAAAACAATATCGACGTAATTTTTTAATATTTCCTTAAGGAATTCAAGATTACCTTCCACGACATTATAACTGGCCAGATCCAGTGAGATGATCATGTTATTCGCGCGGGCAATTTTCAGTGCCGTTTCTACAAGTTCATGATTGATGACCAGATACCCTTCGAGATGGAAGTAATGATACTTTTTAAAAACTTCTGTAAAATAATCCCCGTTGTTCAGGTGCTGTGCCGATAATTCAATGGCTGCACCAAGAAAGGTGGCGAAGGTTCTTTCAGAATCGGGCGAGATGAGTGCAATTGCCTTTCCACTCTCGGCCGCGCTGTGAATCATATGCGGATCAACACCGGCGTTGATCATATCCTGTACAAAATATCCACCGGTTTCATCTTCTCCGATTACCCCAATATACCCGGCTTCTGCTCCCATTTTGGCCAGACCATGAATGGTATTGGCTGCAGAACCTCCGGCTGAAAGACTTCTTTCCGATCCCTCCAGAAAATTCAAAACCCGATGGCTCCGGTCAAGGTCGACCAGTTGCATACTCCCCTTGGGCAGCTCAAGCTTTTCAAGAATATCATCTTTTTCAATTGGGATAAGAATATCCACCAGGGCATTGCCCATTCCAAGAATACGTTTCATACCTGTTACAGCTGTTTTAGCGGGAGCAAAGGTAACAAACGCCAGAATAATAATTTTATCTTTTAAACAGCGTTATATGGAATGAATACAAACAAATCAATCATTAGCACGTAATTTGAAGCGTTCTGAAATGAAACCATTATTAACTTTGCTGCTGTTAACCCTGTTGACTTTTACCGGTTGCGGGCAAGATCAAAATAAAAAGACAAGTATGAGCCTCAGAAAACTTACACCCGAGGAAGAACGGGTCATCATTCACAAGGGAACGGAAAAACCCTTTACAGGAAAATATGACAATTTTTATGAACCCGGAACCTATGTCTGTAAACAATGCGGTGCGCCCTTGTACCGTTCTGCTGATAAATTTGATGCCGGATGTGGCTGGCCAAGTTTTGATGATGAAATTCCCGGCGCTGTTAAGAAACTGACCGATGCAGATGGCATCCGTACTGAAATTCAGTGTGCCCGTTGCGGAGCACACCTGGGCCACGTTTTTACCGGTGAACGTCTCACCGCCAAAAACACCCGCTATTGTGTCAACTCTGTTTCGATGGATTTCATTCCGGAAGGAAAAGAACAAAAAATCACCGAAACCGCTATTTTTGCCGGGGGTTGTTTCTGGGGCGTGGAATATTACATGCAAAAGGAAAAAGGCGTGATCTCGGTTGTTTCTGGCTATACCGGCGGCCATAAAGATAATCCAACCTACCAGGAAGTCTGCAGCGGTAAAACAGGCCATTATGAAGCCGTTCGTATCACCTATGATCCCACGCAGACCAATTACGAAAAATTAGCCAAACTTTTTTTCGAGATCCATGATCCTACCCAATGGAATCACCAGGGCCCCGATTTCGGGGAACAATATCGCTCAGCAGTTTTTTATCAGGATGACGAGCAAAAAGAAATAACCGAAAAATTAATTTCCGAGCTGAAAGCAAAAGGCTATAAAGTCGTAACCGAATTAAAAAAAGCCGGGAAATTCTGGGAAGCCGAAGACTACCATCAGGATTACTATGAGCACAAAGGAACCCTCCCCTACTGCCACGGCTACATCAAAAGATTCTGATAAGGGATGGTCGTGACCATCCCAAGTATGACCATCCCAAGGTCGTGACCATCCCAAGGTCGTAACCATCCCAAGGTCGTGACCATTCCCCACTTTCTATTTTTCTAAGAACAATCTTTTATGTTCTTCGGACATCACATCAATTTTTTCAAAATTCTTCCACCGGAAATCTTTCCTTCTCCCATTTTCATCCCAGGAATAAACATTATGAAAAATTGTTCCGAAACGCAAATCATGTGAATCAAAATATTTCATGAAAGCCACTTGCTCGCCAGATTTTATATCATTCCCAATGATGGAAAATTTCATGTGGAGCATCCGGTTTTCTTCAATAGATCCCACGATGGCCTGTTTCAATTTCTTATGTCGTTCATCAAAAGGAATATCCACATATAAAATTCTTTCAAGATCTGGTAAGTCCTGACCCCATTGAAAAGCCCTCACCCGTGTATTATTTTCAATGGTCCATGCTTCAAATCTTCCCTGTAATCCTATAATCGTTCTTCCCTTGTTCCCGAATCGAACCGAAAGCCAGTATCTTTCGTTCCTTTGCCGTATATAGAGATGCCGGGTACAAAACAGATCGTTGGGTCTTTTGATCACGAAAAAAACCAGAAAACCCGAAAATATGGAAGTGAAAAAAAGAGAAAAAATAGATTGGACCATTACCAGGTTCCTGCCGGTTTGGGTTATGGGATGAATATCCCCAAAACCAATGGTATGAAAAGAAACAATACTGAAATAAATAGCTTTTGAAAAATCAACTTGTTCGGTAAATGGCCTTGAGTAAGGCGTCAGCGCTATACTGCCAGTGTTATAATATAATCCGGCAAAAACAAGAATGATGACCGAATACAAGAGAAATGAAAGTATGATAAAAGTGAGGAGTTCCCTTGTCTTTAGAGATAAATTCATCATGATGTCTGAATGAATTCAATAATTAAAAATAAAGGTACAAGGAATTCGGGATTCCTTGTACCTCGGTTTTTTTAGCTGTTAAATTAATCCCCCCTTATTTCTCTAAATTACAGGCTCGACAGGCTGTTCGGCGATAGCGATAGGTTTT
>JBLNAN010000280.1:0-2568 GCA_050259355.1 Syntrophothermus sp.
CACCTCCCTAAGCGGCCCGGGAAACTCCTCAGCCAGATCAAGAAGGGCATAGGATAGCCCGATCACCAATTTCTTTCTGCCTTTTCTGTTTTCACGCAAAAGACCCATTAACTGATCTTTCCGGTTAAGATAAAACCCTGAAATCGGGGTATTACTCATGCTGATCCAATCCTGAACCATATACACAAGCGATGAATCTGGATTCTCTTCCGGCGGGGGCATCAGTCCGAAGATTTCATAATCAGCAAGATCGCCGTAGAAATGACGAAAACCATTCTGCAGAGAATTCCGGTACAGATGGAGATCGTATACCAGGTGCCGGCTTCTTTCCATCCCGGTGGTTCCGCTGCTCAGAAAAATCTTCTCTGGTGTTCCTTCTACCGCATTAACCTTGTGTGTTTTGAAAAAAGAAACCGGTAAAAAGGGAATATCAGGACAACTTTTGATTTTCCCGGGGTCAATATTCAGGGAATCACAGTATTGGCGGTATATACCGCAATTCTGCCATTGAAAATGAAAGATCCCGAGAGCTGCTCTGGTCAGATCTTCCTCATTTTCAATATAAAAAATGTTAAAATGCATTATCTTAAGTCAATAATCGTTACTTTTCCTCGGGGAAATTTTAGTAATTTTGCCCCTTCCAAAATTACATCTTTGATGCAGAAAATCAAAAACATCCTTCTTCTCATTACAGCGACCCTCTTGCTGTTCTCGTGTATGAAGAAGGAAAATTATCCTATCGAACCCCAAATTGAAGACAATGGTTTTGCACTGGTTTATGATACCGGCCAATATCCTGTCAACGGAATTATTTCTCTTCGTTTTACGGATGGTGACGGCGATATCGGTCTTGCCGAAAACGACACCTTTCCTCCGCATGATCCCGGCAGTCCATTGTATTATAATCTCATCATCAATTATTTTGAAAAACAACACGGGCAGTTTGTTCTGGTGGAGACGACACCCCCGTTCAGTGCCCGGATTCCTGTTCTTAATTCAGACGAGCCTGGCAAAGCCATCAAAGGCATTATCACGGATACCGTTCCGCTCAATCCCCTACCGATTTATGACACGATAAAATTTGAGACTTTCATTTACGACCGGCAAAATCACAAGAGCAACACGGTAACCACCCCGGAAATTATTCTGAGGAGACGATAAAGCAGAGATGGATACAGTTTATTCAAGGCGTAAAATCATCATTATAGGGGTATTTCTGATAGCCGGGGCAGCACTGGTGATCAGATTGTTCTATGTACAAATTGTTGCCGATAAATATGTTCTTTCCGCGAACAACAACGTTTTGCGGTACATGACCCAGTATCCGGCCCGG
This sequence comes from Syntrophothermus sp., assembly GCA_050259355.1. Lineage (GTDB taxonomy): Bacteria > Bacteroidota > Bacteroidia > Bacteroidales > FEN-979 > FEN-979. The sequence goes on from JBLNAN010000280.1 coordinate 1,334, forward strand.
GGGCTTATCTATGATCGTTACGGAAAATTACTGGTTTACAATGAGGCAGCGTATGATCTTATGGTCATACCGAAACAGGCGAAGAATTTTGATACAGCTGAACTCTGTAATCTACTGGGTATTGAAAAGGCGGACCTGATTGACCGGCTGAAAAAAGCATACAAATACTCTCCCTACAGACCTTCAATTTTTGAAGCACAGATCAGTCGGGAGAATTATGGCTTCCTTGAAGAAAAAATGTTCCGCTTTCCCGGATTTTTCGTTCAGTCGCGAACCTTGCGCAAATATACCTATCCGGTCGCGGCCCATACCTTCGGTTATATTGGTGAAGTTAGTCCTGACATCATTGGAAGAAATGCCTATTACCGTTCCGGTGACTATATCGGCATCAGCGGAATTGAAAAATCGTACGAAGATATTCTCCGCGGGAAGAAGGGTATGAAAATCAGGGTATATGACGTGTTTAACCGCGACAAGGGAAGTTTTCAGGAAGGCAGGTACGATACCACGGCCTATCCCGGCACGGATCTGTATTCTTCACTTGATGTTGAACTCCAGCAATATGGCGAACTTCTCATGAGCGGTAAAAAGGGCAGTATCGTCGCGATCGAACCTTCTTCAGGCGAAATTCTGGCCCTTGTTTCCGTGCCCGGTTATAATCCAAACCTGCTCGTGGGCCGGGAAAGGAAAAAAAATTACGCCATGCTTGCCGGTGATATGGAGGAAGTTCCCCTGTTCAACCGGGCACTCATGGCCATGTATCCCCCCGGGTCCACTTTCAAACTGGTAAACGCGCTGGTGGGTCAGCAGGAAGGGGTTCTGTTTCCTGATACCCGTTATGCCTGTCCAAGGGGATTTGCAATAGGTAACGGGCACGTGGTAGGATGCCATCCCCATGGCTCTCCGCTGAACCTGATCGAATCTATTCAGCATTCCTGCAACACATACTACTGCCGGGTGTTTGTCAGCATCATCAATAAAAAACCCTTTTCCACCACGAGAGATGCCTACGTCATCTGGCGAAACCACGTGATGTCGATGGGCTTCGGCCAAAAGCTGGGAATAGACCTGCCAAACGAACTGAACGGGAACATACCATCACCGGAATATTACGACCGTTATCATGGTCCCGGAAGATGGACAGCCATGGCAGTCATCTCGCTGGCTATCGGACAGGGTGAAATTGGTATTACCCCCATTCAGATGGCGAACCTTGCAGCGATGATCTCCAACCG
>JBLNAN010000281.1:0-2501 GCA_050259355.1 Syntrophothermus sp.
GCTTCCCTTACCTGCTGTACCGTCGACGGGTGATTCTGTTCAAAAACCTGGTGGATGTAAGTTCCCATGATCACTCCGTCGTTGGTGGCAATGCCGAAGAGCGCGATGAACCCGACCCACACGGCAACACTGAGGTTTATGGTGTGCATCTGGAACATGTCACGAATGTTGATGCCCGCGACGTCAAAGTTCATAAACCACGGCTGCCCGTAAAGCCAGAGCATGATAAAACCTCCTGCAAAGGCGACAAAAACGCCAGAGAAATGGATGAAAGATGCAGTAACTGTCCGGAACTGGAAATACAGCAGAAGAAAAATGATGATCAGGCTGACGGGAATCACAACGGAGAGACGCTTCGTGGCGCGGATCTGCTGTTCATAATTTCCGGCAAATGTATATGTGACTCCGGCCGGCAGCTTCAGGGACCCGTCATTGATCTTTTTCTGCAGGCTGGCGGCTGCCTGTTCAACTACATCCACCTCGGCAACGTTTTCAGTTTTATCAAAGATGACATATCCCACCAGAAACGTATTTTCACTGCGTATCATCTGGGCACCCCTTGTATACTCAATGGCGGCTACCTCCCCGAGGGGAACCTGGGCGCCACCCATCGTCGGGATGAGAATTCTCCTTAGATCATCAGGATTATCACGCAATTCACGGGCATATCTGACCCGGATGGGGAATCTTTCCCTGCCTTCAACCGTCGTGCTGAGCGTCATTCCTCCCACTGCTACCTGCAGGATCTGCTGAACATCATTCACCGACATGCCATATCTTGCCATTGCTTCACGGTCGAGTTTTATCTGGAGATAGGGTGCACCCACGGCCCGGTCATAAAATACCGAGGACGCATTGACAGCGGGGACTTCCTTCAGCGCCTGTTCAAAAAGAAGTCCTGCCTGCTGAATGCTTTCCAGATCAGGACCATATACTTTAAGACCCATCGGGGCACGCATTCCCGTGGAAAGCATGATCAGACGCGTTTCAATGGGCTGCAGCTTCGGAGCAGAGGTCAGTCCCGGTAGATTGGTGACTTTGACAATCTCATTCCAGATATCCGAAGGATGCCGGATCCCGGGCCGCCACTGCCGGAAAAACTCGCCATGATCATCGGCCACGAGGCTGTCTGCCGGAATGATCCTGAAGCCTTCTTTATCCGCATCATAGGATTTTCCATTGATCAAAATGAAATGATCTTCCTTATCGGTTTTAAAGCGCATCCTGTGCCCGTTTTCATCCAGGATGTACTCAGGACGGTAATTGATGGTATTCTCGAACATCTGGACCGGCGCCGGATCCAGCGCCGAGTTTACTCTTCCCCATTTGCCTACCGCTACTTCAACCTCAGGAATGGAGGAAAGTCTTTTGTCGAGGGTTTCAATGTACTGCAGGTTTTTTTCAATCGAGGTATGCGGCATGCTGGTAGGCATCAGCAGGAAAGAGCCCTCATTCAGCGACGGCATGAATTCCTTGCCGGTGCCGGGAAAGGTTCTGGTTGAAAAACCAAAGATTCTTTGCGTACCCTGCCACGCAAGTAACCCGAAAAGCAGGACAAATGCCGGTAAGAGAAGGAATTTCCATTTATTTTCAAGACACCAGCGGAGGATGGATTCATAATGATGAACCATCAGCATCAGCAAACCGAGGATGACCGCGATGATCAATGCAACAAAAATGAAATTGACCACCAGGCTGTTGTGCGCCCCCAGCGGCAGCCATTCGACGGAAAGATAATAAAGCGCCACCAGCAGGGTAATGCCAATGTTGATGTACGACGGGTACTCTCTTCTTTCTTCCTTCCATCTGCCGGCCAGAAGATTATTGATACCGACCGCGGTGAGCGCGAGGGCCGGGATACTTTTCCAGATGATTGCCAATGCAATCCCCAAAATAACAAGTATATAGCTGAGGATTTTCCTGATCAGTTTTTTATCATACCGTAAAGAAAAAACATAATAAGCCAGGGAGGGCAAAACAACAATACCAAGGATAAATGACGCACCCAGGGCGAAAGTCTTTGTAAATGCAAGGGGCCTGAAGAGTTTTCCCTCTGCCGCCTCCATGAAAAATACGGGAAGAAAGCTCACGATCGTGGTGGCCAGGCCGGTCACGACGGCTCCACGCACTTCCACCGAGGCATCGTAAATGACCCGGAGCAGGTGTTTTCCGCGGGCACCCTGATTCTCCGGCATTTCCAGGTGGCGGGTGATATTTTCCACATCCACGATCCCCATATCCACCATTACCCCGATAGCGATTGCAATTCCTGATAAAGCAACAATATTAGCCTCAACCCCCAGTAACTTCATGGCGATAAAGGTCATGATCACCCCCACGGGCAGCAAACCCGCGATAATAAAAGATGACCGCAGGTTGAGCACCAGTACGATGATAACCAGAATGCTGATCAGGATTTCATGTGACAACGCCGTCTCAAGTGTGCCTATGGTCTCCCGGATAAGTCCCGTACGATCGTAAAAAGGAACAATCGTCACTTT
>JBLNAN010000282.1:0-2984 GCA_050259355.1 Syntrophothermus sp.
ATCAAAATACAGATCATGTCGACCCAGGGACATGATGCGGAACTCGACGCCCTGGTAATTTTCCGGGATCTCCACGATCATGCTGAAGGTTTCGAAGTGATTCTTTATTTGAAAATCACACCAGCGAATGGTTTGGGAAGCCAGTATTTGCTTTCCATAACCGGCAGAGACTTCGAGAACGGCGGCTTTGTCGGTACTCAGGTTATCGCTGGATTTAAGACGGAACGTGACTTCAATTTTTCCCTGGTTCAAAGGAATAAACGGACCAAACACAAAATGTTTTGTCCGGTCAAAGGTTGAATCAATTTTAACAGATTCTCCTGACAGGGCATTCTCATCTTTACTGACGATGCCCTGATGTTTCATCAGGTTTACATTAAAATCCTGGCAGTAGATGTAACGGGAATATCTGCAAACGGACCTTCCTCCCATAATAAATTCATCACCTGATTTAAGAAGGATCTGACCAAACTGTTTTACTGTATCCGGAAAAGTATTCATCCAGTTATCCCGGACCAGGTACAATGAAGGCTGTTTAAATACATCAGCCACGATCTGCCTGTTCCTGATCAGGTCACTGTCATTGGGAGTGGCGTGTAACTTTTTTGGATCAGCGGAAGCGATAACGTAACTATCTTTATACGAGCCAATTATTCCGGCTTTGCCCAAACGGGCGAATTCCGAGCATACTTTTCGCTGCGAGGGAAGGGGATGGGGAAAGAATAAAGGCACCACGGCACTCAGAGCACCCGGGGTGACCATACAATATAAAATTAGTCTTCGGATACTTCTTTTTGCTGACCCGCTGGATTCGATGAACAACAGGAGGGCGGCCCAGAAAGAAAGATAGATCAGCGGGGAAAAATCTGAAGACTGAAGAAAAAACGGCATTAACAAAATTGAAATGAAGAAGTTCAGTCCAAAGAAAAGAAGCCATTTTTGTTTCCTGAGATAGGAACGGATACGCCTCCGGGTAAAGGACAGGTAGAGCAGGACGGCCGTGCCCATGGGAATTATCCAGCCCTGGATGGATTGAAAGATATTCCCGGATTTGAATAAAAGAACATTCAGAATTCCGGAAGCGGTCTGTTTAATGGTCCAGGCAATACCATCCATTGAGAAATTAAACAAGTTTTGTTCAAATCCTTCAATCTTAATCGCCTTGCTCTTGGCAAAATAAATAAATCCAAGCCCGATAAGTGTCATGATGCCCGTGAGCAGCATCCGGTATTTTATTTCCTGCTGACGCAGGATAACCTTTAAATTATCCTTTCCCATCACCGTGCTGAAACGCCACAGGGCTATCAAAAAGAGAAGGATAAGTGGAATAAAAATGAAATCCGCGGTCCAGATGGCAAGTATAAACATGAAACAGGCCCCTGCCAGCAAGATCAGCCGGAACCAGCGTGATTCATTGACGAGCGAACGATTCAGCAGGTAGATGCCCATGGCAAGTAGACTGGCAGCGATGCCGGGAGCGGCGATCAGGAGATCGTTGAAGTACCAGGTTGGGAGGAACCAGGCCACGACAAGAATAATTTTGGAGGTTCTTGATTTCAGCAGGGCAGATAACGAAAAAAATCCACAGGCAAGTATGGTGAATTGTGCAACTGAATAGGCCAGGGCCGCGGGAAAGAGATAGGTTAGGATAAGCAGGTTCGAAAGGAAGGACAATTCAGAACCATGATGGCTCTGACCCCATAGATAAAGATCACCGGGGAGTGTATATCCGGGAGACATCAGGATACCGACGGCGGTATCGGGTTGCAGAAACGGGAAATACCAGGCTGAAAAGTTCAGAAATGAAAATAGGATAACCAACCAGATGATGATGTTTGCGACGATCTTTTGATTCCCGTTTTGTGGCATCAGGTCAACTTTTATATTTGTAAAAGATACACTCGGTCTCCAGGCATTCCTTGTTCAGGGGTGAATAATCACATTGCGTTTCATCAAAAGGCAATTCCACATTGAATTCGTATTTAACACGTCTGATCCCTTCTGCAATGGCAATCCAGGTATTTCTTTTGCAGCATCTGGGACCACCATGCAGGGCAATCGTTTCCAGGGCCACGGAAGTCATCAGGTTGCTTTGCCGGTATTCTGTTACCGAAAGAGAATTCGCTCCGGTTATCAGGCTCATGAAAATTCCGGTACCCACGCCGGCACCGCAATTGCCATGCGTTCCGCAGAAACCACCCGGTACCTTTTCGGCCCTTAACCTCGCGTAATGAAGGTATTTTTTCTTCAGCTTTTTTTTGCCGGTGACATTGCACCAGCTGGTCAGCAATGTACCGGGAACTATAAAATGGTGTTCCGGGCCATGCATGTTGATTTCCCTGATGTTCATCAGGATCTTCGACATTTCTACCGCCGATTTTAGATCGGTCTGGTTCAGGAAACGTTCAATAAGATCCATTGCATCGCTGCGGTGACACTTATCGCAAACAAAATGATTATCAGTGCAGGAAACTTCACTGGTTTCTTTTTTCCCGCAATAGTAGCACGTGTGTTCAGCGGGATCATTGCTATATACAAGATCTTTTCCGCAAACAAAGCAACCGGTTCGTTGGTGTGAGAGAGGCATGGCAGAGTAAGTGGTTAGAGAAAAAGACTATCCTGTTGCAAATCTCGCAAATCTTTGTTGATTTTTTGCAAAATTTTGCGTCCCTTACTCCTGAAACCTGCAGTTTCTTCATTCATGCGCCATTCAATAGAATCAGCCAGTTCTTTTTTCAGATCAGGTTCTGCCTGCGACATCCTGTAAAGAATCTCCATTGCATATACTTTGCTCGCAACAGCTTCATCGGGTGAGGTAAGCCAGTCGAAACATGTATTCATCAAAAGACCAAGGTTTTGAATGGGCAATGGTGATCGCATCAGCATCCGTAAGGTCACCCGTTTCATTCCGTCGTGGCTGTAGGAAGGTAAGCCGGCGGTCATGGTTTCGATCCAGGGGAGGAGGAGATCCGGCATTTTTTCAG
>JBLNAN010000283.1:0-4131 GCA_050259355.1 Syntrophothermus sp.
CGGATCATTGTCTTGGCGACTATTTCCGCAAGGCAAAAAAAGAGGCCTGGTACAGCAATACCTTGTTCATCATCGTTGCCGATCATAGTCACAATTCCTATCGCAACTGGCATCCTCAGTCAAGAGAATACCACAAGATACCGTTATTGTTCTATGGTGATGTAATCAAAGAAGAATTCAGGGGAAAAAAATGGATGCATATCGGGAATCAGAATGATATTGCAGCAACTTTACTCGCGCAACTGGGACTGAAACATACACAATACCGCTGGAGCAAAGATCTGTTCAATCCGGCTGTAACTGATTTTGCATTCTTTGCTTCTGAAGATGGTGGCGGATGGATCAGGAAAAACGGCTACTTCTCTTTTGATGCCGGCACCAATTATTTTCATTTCCTCCAGGTTGATCCATCAGAACAGGATACCATCCTCACAGAAGGCAAAGCATATCTTCAGGTACTTTTTAAGGATTATCTTGGAGAATAATCTTGTAAAAGCACCTGAAGAATCAAGATTGAATAATGAGTTGAAGAGGTATTAATCCAGGGTGTGAACTACCAAACCGCTTCTGAGTTTTGGTTCAAACCATGTGGTTTTTGGCGGCATGATGTTTCCAGAATCAGCAATATCGATCAGCTGTTTCATCGATACCGGATACAAGGCAAATGCAGCTTTCATTTCCCCGTTATCCACCCTGCGTTTTAATTCACCCAGTCCGCGTATTCCGCCAACAAAGTCGATCCTGTTGGAGGTTCTCAGATCTTTGATATCCAGAATTTCATCGAGTACCAGTCTTGAAAGAATGGTCACATCCAGAACACCGATGGGATCTTTATCATCATAATTTCCTTCCCGGGTAATCATTGAATACCAATTACCTTCCAGGTAAAGTGAAAAAGTATGGAGCTGGTCAGGCTTGTAAATATCCTTTCCTTTTTCAGTGATCACGAAATATTTTTCAAGTTTTTTCAGAAAATCAGCCGGCGTCAAACCGCTCAGATCTTTTACCACGCGGTTGTAATCAATGATGGAAAGCTGATTGTCAGGAAAATGGACTGCAAGAAAATAATTGTATTCCTCGTCTCCCTTGTGAGAAGGATTATTTTGTTTCCTTTCATTTCCCACGAGTGCGGCCGCGGCAGTACGATGGTGACCATCTGCCACGTAAGTAAAGGGAATGGTTGTAAATATTTGAATGATTTGGTTAATATCTTCCTGGTTATTGATGGTCCAGAAATGATGCCCAACGCCATCTTCTGCAACAAAATCATATTCAGGAACGGTGTTTTTCACAATACGGTTCACGATTTCATCAATTCCTGCATGGGCGGGGTAGGTGAAGAATACGGGCTCCATGTTGGCATTGGTGATGCGAACATGTTTCATACGATCTTCTTCCTTATCCTTGCGGGTCAGCTCATGTTTTTTTATAATGCCATTCAGGTAATCCTCAACCCCGGCACAGCCCACGATACCGTACTGGGTTTTGCCGTTCATGGTTTGGGCATAGATGTACAGCTTTTCAGCGTGATCCTGAACCAGCCATCCTTTGTTACGGAAAAGGTCGAAATTTTCTTTTGCTTTATCATAAACCTGTTGATCGTGACAGTCGATATCGGTCGGAAGATCGATCTCAGGTTTAATAATATGAAGAAGCGAATAGGGATTTCCATTTGCTTCAACACGTGCTTCGTCTGAGTTGAGTACGTCGTAGGGACGGGAAGCCAAGTCTTTAACAATTTCTTTCGGAGGTCTGAAACCTCTGAAAGCTTTCAAAATTGCCATATTAGTAAAAATTAAAGTAAGTGATTGTTAATACAGAAGAAGTAAATACTATTCATTGTCATCATCATCATCGAGTTCTCCGGGTTTCACGCTGCGCTGGAGTGAACCGATCAGGGCACCGATCATTTTTGTCATTTCCATGAGATAATTTTTGGAATGATCGTACTCTTTGGGACCTAGATAGCCCCTGGTTTTGCCAATGGCCGACATGACAACGCATTCTCTTACTGAACTTTTAGCCATTTTGAGATAATATACAAACTGGCTTTTGTTTCTGGAGGAACCTTCAGCAATATTCAGTGCTATTCCATTGGCGGAACTGATGAAACGTTCGAAATAAAATCGCCCGATGGGATCATCCTTAGTAGCCTTTGCCGTTGCATAAATCCATTCAATATATTCAAGAGATTTATGATAGATCCTGAGATCTTCGAAACGAAAGAATGTTGTCGGTTTTTCGAGTTCGCTTTCCATTGATTACCAGATTAAAGTGAATTAATAAGTACCGGTAGAAACCTCCAGGTCACAGGAGGATTTTTACACTGGTTATCATTTATTTACCTGGAAGGTACGGTCTCCATCTTTCAGGAATTTAACAATCTGTTCTGCAGCCGCGATTCCAGCATTGATATTGGCCTCTTCCGTTTGAGCCCCCATTTTCTTGGGTGTAAAGAAGAACCTTCCTTTGAAATTGGCTTCAAATTCGGCCTTGTTTGATGGCTCTACATCCGAAAGATAAGCAAAATCTTTTCTATCTGCAAAAATTTTCAGAAGATCCTGCTCCTCAATCACTTCAGCTCTTGCCGTGTTAACAAGGCAGGCCGGTGCCGGCATTTTTGACAACAGACCGTAATTGATGGATTGGCGGGTATGGCTGTTGGCGGGAATATGCAGAGAAATATAGTTACAGGTACTGTATAGTTCCTCGGCGGTTGCAACCCATTTAACACCGTCTTGCTCGATGGCTTCTTTTGATACAAAGGGATCAAAGGCATACACTTCCATTTCGAGCCCCTTTGCAATACGGGCAACGTTTTTACCCACGTATCCGTAGGCATGGATTCCGATTTTTTTCCCTTTCAGTTCAAAACCTGATTTCCCGTTGAAGAAGTTTCTTGCCTGGTAAATCATCATGCCAATGGCCAATTCTGCAACAGCATTGGAATTCTGGCCGGGAGTGTTCATCACGCAAACACCTTTCGAGGTGGCGGCTTCAAGATCCACGTTGTCGTATCCGGCTCCAGCCCTTACTAAAATCTTCAGGTGCTTGCCGGCATCGATAACTTCCCGGGTAGCTTTATCACTTCTGACGATTACAGCATCAACGAAAGCGACAGCCTTCACGAAATCATCCTGACTGGTATAATTTTCCAGCAGTTCCAGTTCAAAACCGGCAGATTCAACTACTTTACGGATTTCCCTGACCGCGATCGGTGCAAAGGGTTTATCGGTGGCGATAAGAACTTTTGTCATACGTCCGGTTGTTGAAGGTTACGCGTTGCTTTTTTCAAACTCATGCATGCAGTCGATCAGCGCCTGAACGCTTTCTTCCGGCAAGGCATTGTAGGTCGAAGCCCTGAAACCACCCACAGAACGGTGGCCTTTAATACCAACCATCCCGTGTTGCTTGGCGAATTCCATAAAGGCATCTTCCTTATCCTTGTATTGTTCCTTCATGACAAAACAAATGTTCATCAGTGAACGGGAATCTTTTTCAACCGTACCCACAAACATCTTGCTGTTGTCAATTGCATCATACAGCATTTGTGCCTTGTGAATGTTCTTCTTTTCCATTTCTTTAACGCCGCCGATACTCTTGATCCAGCGGAGAGTTTCAAGACAGGTATAGATGGCAAAACAAGGAGGAGTGTTAAACATGGAACCTTCCTTGATGTGGGTCATGTAATCCAGCATCGTGGGAATAGGACGTCCGGTCTTACCCAGGATATCTTCCCTGAGAATGACGAAAGTCACACCTGCGGGCCCGAGGTTTTTCTGTGCTCCGCCATAGATCATGGCATATTTTGAAACATCAATGGGGCGGCTCAGAATATCTGATGACATATCAGCAACCAGGGGAACAGGAGAATCCATATCGTAACGGATTTCTGATCCATAAATGGTATTATTGGTCGTGATATGGAAATAATCGGCATCTGCTGGAATGGTGAAATTTTTGGGGATATAGGTAAAATTCTTGTCAGAAGAAGAGGCAACCACTCCAACCGGACCGAAAAATTTGGCTTCCTTGACGGCTTTTTTAGCCCATACACCGGTTTCAAGGTAAGCAGCTTTGGTCTTTAACAGGTTAAATGGAACCATGCAAAACTGAAGGCTGGCTCCTCCA
>JBLNAN010000284.1:0-4300 GCA_050259355.1 Syntrophothermus sp.
CCTATGGGCTTGCAGGGAATCCCAACCTTAAATGGGAAGTCACTACCCAGTTCGATGCCGGATTGGAATCCGGACTGCTCAATGACCGGTTGTCGGTAGAATTTGATTATTATCACAAAACTACCGACAGTATTCTGATTGCGCTTTCAACCCCGGGTTATTTTGGCAACGGACAGGGGGGACTGATCACGTTCAATGCCGGATCAGTATTGAATACCGGTGTTGAATTCAGTGTCGGGTGGCGGGATCAGATCGGAAAAGTGAAGTACAACATCGGGGTGAACGGGTCTACCATACACAATGAAGTAATCCAGGTGGGTGGAAGCAGCGGCGTTGACTCGGTGCTGATCGGCGGAGCCATCGGCAACGGCCAAACGGTAACCCTCAGCAAGAAAGGATTTCCTATCGGCGCCTTTTATGGTTACAAAACCGATGGCATCTTCCAGAATCAGGCCGATCTGGATGCATACCCGCACCGTTCGGATGCAGAAATCGGTTTTTTGAAATTCGTGGATGTGAACGGCGACGGGGTGATCGACGACCGTGACCGCACCTATCTCGGCTCCCCTATCCCAACCTTCATCTTTGGATTCAATGCAGGTGTGGAACTGTTTGGCCTGGATTTTTCCGTTAACATCCAGGGCCAGACCGGCAACACGATATTCAATGTCAAGGAAATCGTAAGACCTGATAAATACAATTTTGAAAGCCACGTGTTAAATGGCTGGACCAGTGATGGTTCAACCAATACCGAACCCAGGCCTACCTGGGGAGGATATAATTTTCTGCCTTCCGACAAATATGTTCAGGACGGTTCCTACCTCAGGATCAGGAGTGTTGTTTTAGGTTATTCACTGCCTGCCGAATTGGTTAAAAAGATCCTTATGACAAAGATCAGGGTTTACCTGAAGGCTGAAAATTTGTACACTTTCACAAAATACACCGGATATTCACCCGAAATCAGCAGTGGCAGCCCGATATACAACGGACTTGATTTCGGAGGCTACCCGGTCACCTCTGTTTACTCGGTTGGTATTAACATTAATTTCTAAGGAAAATGAAAAGGCTTATTTATATTTCCGGAATTCTGATGATCCTGTTCATCAGCGGGTGTAAAAAATTTCTTGATACCCCCCTGCAGGGAAACCTGACGCAGGAGGATTTTCCAAAAACTTCTGCAGATGCCCTTCTGGCGGTCAATGCCACCTATGAAGCCACCAGGGAATGGTATTATAATTCCGGCGGCTATCCGATTTTGGATATCATGTCGGATGATGCCAGGAAAGGCTCCAATCCGAGCGACCAGTCATCTACCGTTGGACCCTATGATAATTTCGGTATTTCCTCCACCCAGGATGGGCTCGATCGCTGGTGGAACACGTTGTACGTAGGTGTCAAAAGGGCTAACGTAGTGATTGAAAAAGTGGGTGATATTGATATGGATGGAAATCTGAAAACCCGTTACATTGCCGAAGCCAGGTTTCTGCGCGGATTGTTTTACTTTGATTTCCTTAGGGCCTGGGGGGGTGTACCGCTGGTAACCACGCTGAATCCGCCGCAACGTCTTTCCCGTGCTTCCGCTGAACAGATCCAGAACCAGGTACGGGAAGATCTTCAGTTTGCATCGGATCATCTGCCGCAAAAGAATGAATATTCAGGAAAAGATGCGGGGCGAGCCACGAAAGGCGCCGCAGATGCCTTACTGGCAAGATTTTTCCTTTGGATTCATGATTATACCAGTGCTGAAGATTATGCTATGCGGGTAGTCAATTCCGGTGAGTACAGTCTGGAACCAAATTTCATTGATGCCAACGGCGTGAATGGTGAAAACGGTGTCGAATCGGTTTTAGAAGTAGGAGCTATTGGGGTTGACAATACGGAAACAGGTGGAAACCAGTATGCAAACACCCAGGGGGTACGCGGAACACCGAACCGGGGCTGGGGGTTTAACCGGCCCTCCATTGATCTCAGAAACTCTTTTGAAACCAGTGATCCCCGTTACAAGGGAACCGTGATCGATCTGGGAGACACCATCGACGGCGTTTTGATCGTTGGAGATGGAACAACCCCTGACGTGACTAAGGATGCACAGGGAAACATTATTGAAATTGAATGCTACAACAGGAAAGTATGGGTTCCGGGAAGTAATGTTCCCACCCAGTGGGGGCATCACCGCCGGCTGATCCGATATTCCGATGTGCTGCTGATGGCTGCAGAGGCTATGAATGAGAATGGCAAGTCTGCAGAAGCCCTACCCTACCTGAACCTGGTGAGGCAAAGAGCCCGACAGGGCAACAACGCGATACTTCCCGATATCACCACTACCGACCAGACTGCTTTGAGAGACATTATTTTCAATGAAAGGCGGCACGAACTGGCGATGGAAGGCTGGCGTTTCTGGGATCTAGTCAGGACCGGCAAAGCCGCGGCTGTACTTGGCCCGCTGGGATTTCAGCCGGGAAAGAACGAACTGCTGCCTATACCGCAAACGGAGATCGACCTTTCACAGGGATCGCTGACCCAGAATCCGGGGTATTGAAACTCGGGAATGCGGTAACGCTAGAAACTCCCCTCCTTTTATTTAGAGGGGTTCCTGTAGGGCAGGGTGGTTTTTAACATAAATTTTCTTTTACCGCGAAGGCGCGGAGAACGCGAAGATTTCCGCGATTTCCGGTGAAATAAATTATTTCTTTGTAAACCCTGCCTTTTTCAGTCCTTCGCTGATGTAAGGATTCTTCTTGATCAGTTTCCAGATCAGCCCGCTGCGGTAGTTTTCCAGCATCACCACGATCGGTCCCTGGTCGATCCCGATGTAATCCTTATCGAACCACCCCAGCTCATTGCCTTTTCCCCAGGTATAGGTGGGATTGAAGGCATCATTAAAGCCATATTCGCCGTATAGTTTATCGCCATAGCGGTCGTACATCGACTGAAGCGCTTTCAGGCAGATATCGGGGGCAAACGGCACAGAACCTCCTGCAGCCGTCGGAGCAAGCGTGCCATCATCCACGTGGTAATCGGAAGCCGTGCCGCGGGCGGAATAGCCGTCAAATACCTGCTGCTTCCCGTTCCAGGTCTGCTTTGCATAACCCGGACCATCGCAGGCGGTGAAACCCCAGATATCTTCGGAATAATCCTTGAATTTTCCCGGATTGGCTTTGGCATACGCCTGCTGGGAAAGCGTCGCCCGGCGACTGTTCTCAAAATAATCCAATCCCTTTTGTTCCATGTACCGGTCGCGGATGCCCCGGAAATCGACAAACATGTGGGAGTACTGGTGACCGAACAGCGGTCCGAAATTGACCATTTCGTAGCCATAATGCTTTGCATAGACGTATTTCGAGCACCAGGCATCCCAGGCGGAGGCCGGAATGGAATGCGTGGGTGAGCCCATCGCCATCAGGATCAGCACCATGGCCTCGTTGTAACCATACCAGTAGCTGTCTAAAAATCCTTTTTCAGGATGCCAGCCCATGCAAAGGATGTCCTTTCCGTTCATAAACCAGTCCCATTCAACCCGCCGGTAGAGGTAATCAGCCGTTTTACGGATCTCCTTCTCAACTGCATCATCGCCATCAAAATATTCCATGCAAACCAGTATACCGGCCATCAGCAATCCTGTGTCAATGGTGGATAGCTCAACTTTTTCAAACCTGAGACCGGTCTTCATGTCGATGAAATGATAATAAAATCCTTTATATCCACCCATCCCCGCCGGGGCATCTCCCTGGGGAAGATTTTTAAAGAAACGCAAGGTCAGCAGCACCCTTGCCGCTGCTTCCTGGCGGGTCACGTATTTTCTTTCTGCACCGATCACGTATGCTGTCAGACCGAACCCTGTAGCCGCGATGCTGGAAAAGGATTTCGAAGGCCACCGGTCAGGTATCATACCCGAATTTTTGTCGGCAAGGTTCCAGAAATAGAGAAATGTCCTGTGCTGCAGATCTTCTGCCGAAAACCCATTTCCCGGACCGGAGGGCAAGGTCACCACCGGTAGAAATAAGAACAAAAAAAGTATAGTTTTTTTCATGATCATGGCGTTTCTTAAAGATAAGAAAAATTCAAAAATGATTTAAAAACAGCATTTTTTATCGTATCTTTAATTAAAACCAAATAAAAATTATAAAATGAAAACGAATTTGTCCAAAATGAACATGCTGCTCGCGTTACTGGTCTTTACCGCGATCCTGGCAGGTTGCAAAAAAGAAAATAACACCAGCACCAATAACGGGAACCTTACCCTGACCTCACTCACAGCGGGAGGTGTTGACCTGAATGCAGCCACGGCTCCCACCAATGT
>JBLNAN010000285.1:0-4683 GCA_050259355.1 Syntrophothermus sp.
GATGATGAGATTGACCTTCTGAAACCGCATATCATTTTTCTCAAAGACAAAGGATACGAGGTTGACACGAGTAACAATGGGGCTGAGGCCCTGGAAATACTGCGGCAGAAAAATTTTGACATTGTGTTTCTTGATGAGCAGATGCCGGGAATTTCCGGAATAGAAACCCTCTCGAGAATTAAAGCTGATTTTCCCAATCTTCCCGTGGTGATGATCACCAAGAGCGAGGAAGAAACCATCATGGAGGATGCCATCGGATCAGAAATTGCGGATTACCTGATCAAACCGGTAAAGCCCAACCAGATCATCCTTTCCCTGAAGAAAAACCTGGAAAATAAAAAACTGGTCAGCGAGAAAACCTCGTTTCAATACCAGCAGGAATTCCGGAACATCGGGATGGAAATAAGTCCCAAACTTAACTTTGAGGAATGGGCAGAGGTTTACCGCAAGCTGACCTACTGGGAGCTGAAACTAGAAACCTCCCAGGACGAGGGCATGCACCAGATCCTGCGGATGCAGAAGGATGAAGCCAACCAGGTGTTTTCAAAATTTTACGAGCGAAATTACCTTGACTGGATCAACGGTCGCGGAAATGATAAACCGGTTCAGTCGCACACCCTGATGAAGGAAAGGGTTTTTCCGATGCTTAATGATCCCAGGCCGCTGTTTGTCCTGCTGATCGACAATTTGCGGTACGACCAGTGGAAAGTGCTCCAGCCGATTCTGGAAGAATATTTCAGGATTGAAAAGGACGAAATATATTACAGTATCCTTCCCACCACCACGCAATATGCAAGAAACGCCCTTTTCGCCGGCCTTCTCCCCACAGAAATCGAAAGAAAATATCCAAAATACTGGATCAACGAGGATGAAGAAGGAACCAAAAACAATTACGAGAATGAATTGCTGGGCGAGCTGCTGAAAAGATATGGCAATGATATCCGCTATTCCTATCATAAAGTACTCAACCTCACCTATGGAAGGAAACTGGTGGAATCGCTGCCCAACCTCATGGTGAACAAGCTGAATGTGATCGTTTATAATTTTGTGGATATGTTGTCGCACGCCCGGACGGAGATGGAGATCATCCGCGAACTGGCCGACGATGAAAAAGCTTACCGGTCACTGACTGTTTCCTGGTTCAGACATTCGCCGCTGCTCGATATTTTCCGGTTCATCGCCGAAAAGGATGTGAACCTGATGATTACCACCGACCATGGCTCCATCAGGGTTACCAATCCTGTGAAAATTCTGGGTGACAAGAATACCAATACCAATCTTCGCTACAAGACCGGAAGGGCATTAAAGTACGAACGTGACGAGGTTTTTGAAATCCGCAATCCGGCTGATGCTTTTCTGCCAAGGGTGAATGTAAGCTCGAATTATGTTTTCTGCCGGAAAGATGATTTCTTTGCCTATCCCAATAATTACAATTACTACGTCAATTACTACAAAAATACTTTCCAGCATGGCGGAATTTCTATGGAAGAGGTGATGGTGCCCCTGATCACGCTGAAAGGAAAATAAATTACAGTGATGGAAATAACCTGCAAAACTGAAAACGACTTGTTGCCGGCGGCGGAAAAACTGTTGCAGGCTTATCCCGATTCCAGGGTTTTTGCTTTTTACGGAAAGATGGGAGCGGGTAAAACCGCCTTTATCAAAGCCATCGGAAGAGAACTGGGGGCGGAGGACATGATCCAGAGCCCTTCTTTTGCCATTGTTCATGAATACAAAAGTTCACAGGGCGGATCCTTGTTTCATTTTGACTTTTACAGGATCAAAAATCTTGAAGAAGTCTTTGATCTGGGCTATGAAGATTATTTTTTTTCAGGACACTACTGTTTCGTGGAATGGCCTGAACTGATAGAGGATCTGTTGCCGGACAATGTGGTAAGGGTAAGGGTTGAAGTGGATGAGGAAGAAAGATCCAGGACCATTTTTTTCTGATCCCGGTCAGTATAATCAAGGAAAATTCTGTGGACAAATTCTTTATTTGTAAATTCGTCTGAAAATTACATCACCATGGCTGATCATAAATCCAGGTTTTCCTCTCTGCGTCTTCCCCAGGAAGAGACCCTGGAGAAAGGGCGTCAGCGGGGACGGCTCACGATAGGTGTTCCCAGGGAAACGGTCTTTCAGGAAAACCGTATCACGCTGGTACCCGAAGGAGTAGGACTTCTTTCACGCCAGGGTCACGAGGTACTGATTGAGTCAGGTGCAGGACTTGCTGCTCAGTTTTCTGATCACGAATACAGCGAAGCCGGGGGTCATATCGTCTATTCTTCCGAGGAAGTGTTTACAAGCGATATCATCCTGAAAGTTTCCCCTGCCTGCAGTCATGAAATCAGCCTGATGCGCCCGAAGCAGACCATTATTTCCTCGGTTCAGATCGGGTTGCAGAAGGAAGAGTTTTTCAGGAACCTGATGCACAAAAAGGTTACCGCGCTGGCCTTCGAACTGCTGCGTGACAAATCCGATACTTTCCCTGCTATCCGGGCGATGAGTGAAATTGCAGGAAGTGTTGCGATTTTTATAGCCGCTGAATACCTGGCCAATCCCGATTATGGCAAAGGCATGATGTTCGGCGGATTTACCGGGATCAATCCTTCCGAGGTAGTCATTATCGGTGCCGGAACCGTGGGTGAATATGCCGCCAGATCCGCGATGGGACTGGGAGCCATGGTAAAAGTATTCGACAATTCGGTGTACAGGCTAAGAAGGCTCCAGACCAATCTCGGGATCAGGGTATTTACCAGTCTTCTGCATCCGGTCGTTCTATCAGACTCATTGAAAACAGCCGATGTGGCAATTGGTGCCGTTCATTCCAAAAATGGGAAAACACCCTGCCTCATTTCCGAAGATATGGTAAAATCCATGAAAGAAGGTTCTGTTATCATTGATGTTTCCATCGACCAGGGCGGATGTTTCGAGACTTCCCGGCCGACGACTCACAAAAACCCCGTGTACAAGCTTCATGGCGTTACCCATTACTGCGTACCCAACATTCCCAGCAAATTTCCGCATACCGCTTCTCAGGCCCTTAGCAATATCTTCGTTCCGATCATTCTTGATATTGCCAACGATGGCGGGATAGAGAACTTCCTGAAAAATGACCCCATTGTCAGGCAGGGAGTGTATATTTACAACGGCACGCTTACCAATCCTTACATCAGCGAATATTTTCATCTGCCTTTCCAGGATATTGACCTCCTGATGGCAGCTTTTTAACATCATGAAATTCTCCTGTCACACCAGCGAAGCAACTTCATGTGATATCTTCACCGGCAAGGAAGCCATTCCTGCCTTGCAGGATTTTTTATCCTCCGCCGGAGCGGAAAATATTTTTATTCTTACCGATAATAATACACATCATCATTGTCTTCCATTACTGCTGAAATGGATACCTGTTCTGCAGGAGGCCAGGGTGCTTACAATGCCGGCCGGGGAAGAGCACAAGAACATACAAACGGTTGCCGAACTCTGGCAGCAGATGATACTTTACGGAGCGGGCAGGAAATCATTACTGGTGAACCTTGGCGGCGGAGTGGTTACCGATACCGGCGGATTTATCGCTTCCACGCTGAAACGCGGCATTCCGTTCGTCAACATTCCCACCACGCTGATGGGCATGGTAGACGCGGGAATAGGAGGGAAGAACGGGATCAATATCGGAAATCTTAAAAATCAGTCAGGCACCTTTTGTTTACCCGCGGCCATCTTCATTGATGACGTGTTTTTAAAAACCCTTCCGCAAACGGAACTTCTGAGCGGGCTGGGCGAGATCATCAAATATGGCCTGATCAGTAAACCGGTGTTACTGGAGAATTTCGGGCAGCATGACGATGCTGATCTTTCACAGATCAACTGGATCCCGTTGATTGAGCAATCCGTTGCCATCAAAAATGAACTTGTTACAGAGGATTTCCGTGAGAAAGGCCGACGGGCCATCCTGAATTTCGGTCATACCATGGGACATGCATTTGAATCATTCTCCTTTTTCAGGAATACCCCTGTCTCCCATGGTCATGCCGTTGCCATGGGCATGGTGTGCGAACTGTTTCTGTCCGTCAAAGCAGCAGGGCTTGATCCGGAAATCCGGCAATGGATGACCCGGCTGATCTTTTCGTATTTTGTTCCTGTTGAGATCCTGGAAGATGATTTTGAAATATTTGAAAATTTTCTTTCTGCTGATAAGAAAAAAAGCGCCGGTGAACTTACATTTGCATTGATACAGGCGCCGGGAAAAGCTGTTTTCGGCGTCCGGTGTGACAGGAAAATGATCCTGGAGAGTTTGCAGGATTATCTGCAAATGATAAAACAATTGAGAAATGTATGAAGACCATCCGGATAGACAGGAAAGACCAGGTATTGAAAGGAAGAATCAAATTGCCGTTTTCAAAGAGCATCAGCAACAGGTTGCTGATCATCAGGGGCTTGTCTGAAGAAAAATTCACCATCCATAATTTATCAGATTCAGGAGATACCTTATTGCTGGAGGGGTTGTTGCAGGAAGTGTTGCAGCAAAAGGATCCTTCCAGGCTTAAAGAGATTGATGCAGAAGATGCGGGAACAGTAATGCGTTTTCTGGTGGCTTTTCTGTCGATTTTGCCCGGGAAATGGGTGTTGACGGGGACCAGCAGGATGCGGCAGCGGCCCATCGGGGTACTGGTGGATGGATTG
>JBLNAN010000286.1:0-6464 GCA_050259355.1 Syntrophothermus sp.
TTTTGGTTGATATTGTATATGGAATGCTCGACCCAAGGGTACGGGTAACTGGATAATCGTTGTAATTTTGATGGAAATTTCCCGACAGGGACAAAAAAATAAAAGGATGAGAAGTAAAATAGTTGCCGGAAACTGGAAAATGAATAAAACTTTTGCTGATGCCGAGGAGCTCATCAGCGACATTGCCGACGGGATTGACGAGATTAATTTGGAAAATACCACGGTGATCATCTGTCCACCGGCACTGTACCTGGAGATGGCCTCCGACATTGCCGATGAAAGCAATTTCAAGGTTGGGGCGCAAAACATGAACGACCATGAATCCGGCGCTTATACCGGTGAGATCTCGGCACCCATGCTGCAGTCGATGGAAATAGGCTACTGCATTCTCGGGCACTCCGAACGAAGGAAATATTTCATGGAAGGCAACGTGTTCCTCGCTTCCAAGGTAGACATGGCCCTCACTTACGGGATAAGCCCGATTTTCTGCTGTGGTGAACTTCTTCCGCAACGCGAAGCCGGAAACCATTTCGAAATCGTGAAACTACAGCTGGAAGAATCGTTGTTTCATCTTAATAAGGAAGAGATGATGAACGTGATCATCGCCTATGAACCGGTATGGGCCATTGGAACCGGTGTGAATGCCACTCCGGCCCAGGCCCAGGAAATGCACATGTACATTCGCAACCTCCTGGCAATGAAATATGGACAGCCATTGGCAGACGAGATCTCAATTCTGTACGGGGGAAGCTGTAATGCGAAAAACGCAAAGGAAATTTTTTCCCAGCCTGACGTGGATGGCGGACTGATTGGCGGCGCTTCCCTGAATGCAGATGAATTCATTCAGATTATAAAATCCATTTAATCAATGGAATACATCGAGCTGAGAGTAAAAAAATTATTGCCGGATCAGAAAGATCTCCTTACGTTTTATCTTGCCGAGGAAGGATTCGAAAGTTTTACGGAAGAGGGTGAGGACTTACTGGCCTATGTTCAGTCAGCACTTTACCAGAAGGATAAAACCAGTAAAATACTTGAAGGTCTGAAGGCTGAATACGATGAAAAGATCATTCCGGATCAGAACTGGAATGAAGAATGGGAAAAGAACTTTCAGCCGGTAACGATCAACGGCCGGTGCCATATCCGTGCACCGTTTCATCCGGAGTTGAAAGATATTCAATATGAAATCGTGATCATGCCGAAGATGTCCTTCGGTACCGCCCATCATGAAACAACAGCCGGAATGATCGAACTGATGATGGATCTTGATCTGAAAGGGAAAACGGTTCTGGATATGGGTTGCGGAACTGCCATCCTGGCGATTCTTGCTGAAAAGATGGGTGCGGCTAATATCGTTGCAATTGATAATGATCACTGGGCTTATGAAAATGCACTGGAGAATGCGGAACGAAATAATTGCAGCCGGATCACCGTTAAAGAAGGAGGCAAAGAGCTGATCACGGGGAATTTCGATGTGATCATCGCCAATATCAACAGAAACATCCTTCTTGACCAGATGAACAATTATTCCTCCGCGGCAAAAAATGGTTCATTGTTGCTCATGAGCGGTTTTTATGAGGAAGATCTTTCTGCAATAAAGGAGTCGGCAAGGGAAAACGGATTTTCCTATAAAATGCATCAGTCGCAGAATAACTGGGTGGCTGCACTTTTTAACAAATGAAAATTAAATTATCCTTCCTGTTCCTGGTTTTCGGGATGCTTGTCGTTTTGCATCCCGGGCTTCTGTATTCCCAAACCCAAAAGGTAAATGCATTTTCACAGGACTCAACGAAGTTCATCAGTGAGCTGGAAGTGGTGTTTCAGAACCTTTCCGGTTCAGAGGAGGATATGACCAAAAAGCTTCTCCAGTCGTTCATGATGAAGTGGAATGCCGAGAAATACAATCCTGCTGAAAAAAAAATTATTTATGCCACGGGAAACATGATGCTGAAAAAGAAAATGCGTCCTTTCCCGGATTTTTATAATTATCTGAAATGTGTTGATCTGATTAAGGAAAAAACTTATCCCGAACAGATGTTTTATGAATGGTCTGGTATTCTTAAAAAATTGGGAGATAATAAAGTCACCCGCTATTATGGCCAGTTCCTGGATTTTTCGCTGAATTTCTTTTCGGATGCCCTCGTGTACAGTTCCTATTCCACAAAATGGAAAATATCCAACCCGGAAGGTCATTTCAGTTATGATTCAGTGCCTGTTGTCACTTTTGGAAAGGCCGGTCTTACCTGCTATTCAAATAACGACAGTCTGAATATCTACAATACGGAAGGCGTTTATCATCCCCTCAGTAACCATTGGTATGGAAGGGGAGGTGGTGTGAACTGGATCCGTGCCGGACTGGATAAAAACGAGGTTTACGGAAACCTCGACCAGTACACGATACAGATGAAATTTTCCAAATTCACGGCGGATTCAGTCGAATTTTATTACAAGAAATTTTTCCCGTTTCCGCTTCATGGCAGGTATAATGACAAGATCATGGCGGATGTTACCGAGGAAAAAGCCTCCTATCCGCGTTTTGATTCGTATGACAAACAGATCGGGATAAAGGAACTTTTTAAGAATATTGATTATCTCGGGGGATTTTCACTTGAGGGAAGCAAGATCATTGGTTCAGGAAATGAGAAGATCAATGCACTGCTGTCTTTTAAAAAGAATGAAAAAGAATTTGTAAGGATTACCTCCCAGGCTTTCGTGATCCGGCCCGACCGGATCAATTCCGGCAATGCCACTGTTTCCATTTATCATGAAAATGATTCCATCTATCATCCGGGCATCCAGATGAAATATTCGGACTCGCAGAAAGAATTGCTATTATCAAGAGATGAAAGAATTGCCGAAATAAGCCCCTGGTACGATTCATGGCACCAGATCGAAATCTATTGCGAGGCCCTCACCTGGAAACTGAACGATGCAAAAATGGATTTTGCCATGCTGAAAGGCCCGAACCAGGAGGGAAAAGCCATCTTTGAATCCACCAATTACTACTCTCAGCAGCGCTATGAGAAGATCCAGGGAATGGATGATCTCAATCCGCTCTACCTGATCAAACGATATTGTGATCAAACCAAACAAAAGACTTTTTTGCTGGAAGATATTGCAAGGTATATGCAAAAACCTGTTGATCAGGTTGAAGCAGAGCTTTTTACCCTTGCGTACAAGGGCTTTCTGATTTATAATATGGACAGAAAAACTGCCCGGGTTAAGGACAAGCTGTTCAATTACGTTTTGGCCAGAAACGGGAAGAAAGATTATGACGTGATTTATTTCAATTCCATGGTCAGTTCTGGCAGCAACGGTATACTCGGGCTCGACAGTTTCGATCTTCATTTGCGGGGAGTTGCACGTGTTTTCCTCAGTGATTCCCAGCAGGTACATATTTTTCCGGCAAGGGAAGAACTTATTCTGACCAAAGGCGGAGACTTTATTTTTTCCGGAAAAGTGGAGGCCGGGTTATTTGATCTTTACGGGAATGGGTTTGCCTTTAACTACAACCAGTTCAAGCTTGATCTGGCAGACATTGATTCAATGGGATTTTATGTGCACAGCCGCATCAAAGATCCCAAAACCCAGCAGTTCCCGCTGGTCAAGGTGAAAACCTATCTCAGGGATCTTACCGGTGACCTGCTGATCGATGATCCCGGGAATAAATCCGGGTTAAAAGACTTTCCGCAATTCCCCCTTTTCACCAGTAAAAAAGATGCAAGTGTAAACTGGGATAAAAATTATGTTCAGAAGGGCGTTTACAAGAAGGAGAACTTTTTCTACAGCATTCTGCCATTTTCATTCAAGGGGATCAATGATTTTCCCACCGACAGTCTGACCTTCCGGGGACATCTTACTTCTGCGGGAATATTTCCCGAAATTGCCCAGCCCCTGGTGGTCAGGCCGGATTATTCCCTGGGTATTGAAACCACGACAGGCAACGGCGGCTTGCCTGTGTATGGCGACAAAGGGACTTTTGTCTCGCACATCGACATGAGCAATGCGGGACTTCATGGAAATGGAAGGTTGGATTATCTGAATTCGACTTCAATGTCGGACAATTTCATTTTCTATCCCGATTCAATGAAGGCAATTGCAAAATCATTTGATGCCAAAGAAGTGATCGCGGCGGTTGAATATCCTTCTGTAAAGGGTGATTCTGTAAGAGAATTCTGGATGCCTTACCGGGATTCGCTTTCCATTTCAACGCTGAAGAATGAAATGGCCATGTACAATGAACAAAGCCATTTCGCGGGAACCGTCTCGCTGACACCCGCTGGGTTGAAAGGTGCAGGAACCATCAAGATCATAGATGCAGAGATGGATTCTAAGCTTTTTAATTTCAAAAGCAGGACTTTTGACGCCAATATTGCCAATTTCAGGATCAAGTCGTATGACCTGGCTGAACTGACCATATCCACCAAAAATTACCAGACCCATTTTGACTTTGACAACCGCCGCGGTGAATTTAAATCCAACGTGGGAATATCCAAAGTGGAATTTCCGGCCAACAAGTACATCTGTACCATGGACCGGTTTGACTGGCTGATCGATAACGAGCAGATCGCCCTGTACAATGACATGAATCAGAAATTGGCTCAAACAGATACCATGAGCCTGGCCAATCTGATCGATGTCAATTTCGGAGGTTCTGAATTCGTTTCCATGCACCCGGCGCAGGATTCGCTTCGCTTTTATGCAAAAAAGGCAACCTACAGTCTAAAGAAAAATGTTATCAGTGCACAGGATGTCAGGCTGATCAAAGTGGCTGATGCAGCCATTTATCCTGATTCAGGAAAGGTCATGATCGTGAAAGATGCCGTGATGCTGCCGCTCAGGAGAGCCATTATCATTGCCAATACAACCAGCCGCTACCATCATTTTTACAACGCGGATGTATCCATTGCTTCCAGAAAAAAATACAATGCCAGGGGCGAGTATGATTATATCGAAAGAGGCGGCAACCGGCACCCCATTCTTTTCAGCAGCATTGCAGTCGATTCGTCGGGTATGACAACAGCGGCCGGTAGTATCTCTGATTCTTCAGGATTCAGGCTCAGTCCGGATTTTCTTTATACCGGAAAGATCCTGTTGCATAGTCCCGAGAAATTGCTGACGTTCGATGGCGGATTCAAGCCCTTGTCGGATTGTTTCGGAAATTCACAAACCTGGACGGCTTTCACGAGTCAGATTGATCCGGAGAACGTGATTATCCCATTAGAACAGCCTTTGCGGGATATGAATGTTCAGAAACTGAATCTTGGAATTTTTTATTCCAATTCCAGCAACCGGATCATTCCTTCTTTCTTCGACCGGCGGGATTCATTCAGTGATTCAGTAATGGTATCGGCTGTTGGGAAAATTGATTATTCACCGGCTTCTGAAGAATTCAGAATTATGCCCGATGCACGCCGCGATGATCCTGCTTCCACCGAGAATGAACTGACCATGAAAACTTCAGATTGCCTGCTTCATGGTGAAGGAAAAATAAATCTGGGAATGAATTCCGGGGCTGCAAAAATGCAGAGCTGGGGATCCATGGATTATTATGTCATCAATGATTCTGTAAAGGCAGCGGGGGCAATTGCCCTTAATTTCCCGCTGAGCGAGCCGTTGCTGAAAAAATTCACTGATCAGCTGAATTCGGTCAATCTGCAGGGAATTGTGTTCACCACTTCACCCTACAACCGGGCAATAAAAAATATTCTCGGGCAGAAGGAATACCAGAAGGTTCAGGGTGAACTGGAAATGACAGGGAGATTCCGGAAATTTCCGGAGGAGATGGTTCGCACCTTGTTTCTGGCTGATGTAAAACTGAAATGGGATACTTTGAATAAAACCTGGATCTCGTACGGGCCTATCGGCATCGGCAATGCTGGCGCCAACCAGGTGAACCGCTATGTGAACGGAAGGATCGAGTTTACCAAGAAACGTAATGGCGATGACCTGACCATTTACCTGGAGCTGACCAAAAATGACTGGTATTTCTTCAACTACCGGAATAATCTCCTGCAGGTGTTATCCTCGAACCTTGAATTTAATGATATGGTTACGAAAGAAATTCAAAGCAAGGGGGAACAAAAAAGACTGGATGACATTGTTAAAGGTTACCGTTACACCCTCAGCACCGACCGTAAAAAAAGAGATTTCCTGAGAAAATACGAGGAGCAGGAAGAACAATAAATGGTTTCTGATAAACTTTGTAATTAATTTTTCTATATGGTCTATTTCTACTGCATGCTTTTACTGATTCTTTCATACCTGACGGGTTCAATACCCAGTGCAGTCTGGATCGGGAAATTGCTTTACCGGATCGATGTACGGGAACATGGCAGCGGAAACGCGGGCGCCACCAACGTGATCCGGGTGCTGGGCTACAAGGCGGGCATTCCTGTACTTTTAATTGATGTATTGAAAGGATTTCTCGCGGTTCAGTGGATTCATATTTTCCCTTCCGAACT
>JBLNAN010000287.1:0-3931 GCA_050259355.1 Syntrophothermus sp.
TTTCTTTCCTTTGCCTTTTGAAGAAACCGCCCGAATTGAAATTGTGAATGAATCGGCCTACGATCTTACCAATGTGAGTTACCAGGTGGATTATCAGCGAATCGAAACGTATCTCAGCAAGCAGATAGGCTACTTTCATGCCTTTTGGAGAAGGGATATCCGGACTGATTATGATTCTGATTTCGTGGTGTTGAAAACCAGGGGCAGGGGACATATTGTTGGTCTCAACCTGAATATCCAATCCTATAATGGACGGTTTGATTACCTTTCAGGGATAGAAAAATTTTCGATTGACGGGGAAAAACGTCCTTCTCTTCTCGGAACTGGAATTGACGATCTGTTCATGGGGGGCAAGGGGTTTGAGCGTGGCAGGTTCACTACATCCTTCAGCGGGCTGATTGACAAAGATGATTCCCTGGGAAGAATTTCTGCTTACCGTTTCATGGTTCAGGACGCCATTCCATTTAAAAAATCAATCTTTTTCTCAATTGAACACGGAAGAGCCAACCAGGACATCACTGATTTTTCCTCTACCGTTTACTGGTACCAGTCTGAACCTCACCAGCCTTTCCCTCCCATTGCCAAAAACATACAGCGGATTCCCTTGCGGACCGTCACCTCTGGTCATTTATTCGAAGCCGAAAACCTTAATATTAAACTGGGTAATCTCAAGGCAAGAATTGAGGATATGTCGGCTTTCGGGCCGGAATGGAGCGGTGCAAAAGGTTATCTGATTGAATCGTCCAACGGGTCAGAGTTCACAATTGATTTTCCGAGGCTGGAGGAAAGTGCTTACGATATTGAAATTTATTATACACGGGGGCCTGAATTTGGCAATGTGGCCATTTATCATGATAAAACAAAGATCGGGAAGATCAATGGTTATGCTCCCGCGGAGATCCCCGGAGGGAAAATCACGATAAAGAACATTCTTAATCCTGATTATAATATAAATCTCAGATTCGTGGTTGAAGGAAAGGATTCATTGTCGACGGGATATTTTACCGGCCTTGACGGGATCAATCTGAATCCTAAAAGAACCTTTATTCCGGAATGGAAAGCATTCGGGCCATTCACCGCGAGTAAGAATTCCAAACAGAAAATCCAGAAGATCACCATTGATAACGTGTTTCCGCCCGAACAGGATCTCAACCGGAAAAACGCTGACCAGGATATGAAACAACTGGTTCAATATAACGTAAAACCGGGCGCTGATGGCTATATTTCCCTTGACAAACTGATCAGGCCCAACCAGGCAGTCATAAATTATCTCGTTACAAATATTTATTCTCCTGAAGCGAAGATTATGTACTTTTATATAGGTTCTGATGATGCGGTAAAGGTTTTCTTTAACGGCAAACAGGTATACAGGTACAATGGGATCCGTTTTGCCGAGCCTGATCAGGGCCAGGTTTATCTCCGGTTGCAAAAGGGATGGAATACCCTGATGCTGAAAGTTTTGAATCATACAGGGAATTCGGGTATCTATGCCCGGATACTCGACCGCGAGCAAATACTGAAGTACAGTATTGATCAAAAGTTACCTTAATGATTAAAAAGTGCCTGTTTTTGTGTTTGATGTTGCTTTCAGGACTCACATGGGGTCAGTCAAAGGAAGTACCCCGATCCTTTTGTATTTCAGAGACAGAAAACAAGCTATATGTAATGATCAACGAGTACCGGGCAAGATTTAACCTCCCTCCGATTCCGCTTTCCAGATCTTTGTGTTATGTTGCCTCAATGCACGTGAAAGACCTTGTGACGAATCATCCTGACGTAAATGGATGCAACAGCCACAGCTGGTCGAACAAAGGAAAATGGAAACCTTTTTGTTATCCAAAAGACGAAAACAAGCAAAACAGCGTCTGGAATAAACCCATGGAGCTGACCGCTTACAAGAGTAAGGCATTCGAAATCATCTACTGGGAAAGTGAAGATGCATTGATTGACAGCGTGATGATGATGTGGAAGTCGGTTGATTATTTCAATAATTTCCTGACCAATACCGGAAAGTGGGATGGTAAAAAGTGGAATGCTATTGGAATCGCGGTTTATCAGAATTATGCATCGGCGTGGTTTGGTGAATTGCCTGATGTTGCAGGTTCGCCAAAAATATGTGGTGCTCCGGAAGAGGCTGAACCTGCCGAAGTAACACCACCTTCTGTGCAGCCCCAGCCAGTGGTGAAAGCAGAAAAACCATCAAAAAAGAAACCGGAAGTAAAAGAGGTAAAACAAGTTAAAGCCGATACTGATACTGTTGTTTCTCCGGGGGTCAGTATGGAAACTACTCCCATGAAAATGGGCATTTATTACATTATCACCCTGAGCAATCAGCCTCAGAAAGTCATGCAGAAGGCGCTCAATGATGCGCTCAGTAAAGGTTTCAATGATGCCAAGATCATTCAGGGCGATAAAAAGCGGCTGTCACTGGCAGAATTCCGTTTGAAAGCTGAAGCCGACAGTGCTTTGCGGGTCATCAGAAAGACCCACCGCGACGCCTGGATTCTGATAAAATAATCATTTCACATCTTTCACACACCTGAATCCGACGGTAGCGTTCCTGTCGAGTGAAGGACTTATCAGCAGAAGCTGCTCCGGATGATCAGCCGGAACCGGTCCACCCGTAACATACCACTCGCTCCCGGTGGCATGATAAAAACTCCCGCCGCGGATGATCACGTATCGATAGCTTTCGTTGTCGTACACGTCATTGGTAAACTGCCAGACGTTTCCGGTAAGGTCTTCAACGCCCCAGGGGCTTGTCCCGGAGGGATAAGCATTGACAGGCGAAAGCTGATTCAGATTATAGTTACAACGGGTTGAATCCATGGAATTGCCCCAGGGATACTTTCTCAGATCCCTGCCCTGCGCTGCATACTGCCATTCCATCTCCGAGGGAAGTCTTTTGCCTGCCCAGCTGCAATAAGCCAGGGCATCCTTCAGGTCGATATAAACCACGGGATAATTTTCCTTTCCTGCCGGAAGGATTCCATGATTCCAGTTTTTCAGATAATTGGCGGTATCTGCCGGACGGTATTTAGCAGCGGTGATGAAGTGCTTCCACTCTGCATTGGTAACCGGATATTTATCCATCAGGAAGGAATGCATCTGCACTTTCAGCGTATCCTTCCTTTCGGGAAAGGCAATAAAGGGCTCCTGGGTGCCTTCTGCCCGTTTTGTGATAAAGGAATAGGTTCCTCCCGTTACGGTTACCATTCCCGGCACCTCCGAGCCTGCCGGTGAAGTTTTGGCGGTCCTGGTAATCATCACCGGCTTTCTGTGTTCCAGCTTCACGATCCGCTCATCCAGCAGTTCTTTTCCCCTGAAAAGCTGAATGATCATTTTGCTGTCATTGATTCCGAAATAATCGCTGATCCTGATGGGTTTATCATGAATGGATGAAACAACTTCCGGGGACGAATAATCTGCTTTTGAAGAGATGACAATTTTTTCACCTTCCGGGGCTGAATAATATAAAGTATCGTTGGAGATTGAAACCTTCAGCAATTCAGGAAAAACGGCAATACAGCCCACGGCGCCTTCCCTACGGGTGTTAAGGAATTTTCTGTCAAATACTTCCAGTTTTGCCTGAATCTGAATGATTCCCTGTTTCATGATGGTATCAATTTCTTCATGATTCCACAAATCCACAAAATGGAGCTTCAGTGCAGCCGGATTCATATTCTTCAGTTTGTACAGCCCCGGGAATTCAAATAACGCGGCATGGTATCCTTCCGGCTTAAGACTGAAGATGGTATAAATGATCTTATCGTTCGATTGCCACTGGTTGACATAAATGCTGTCGGTGAGCGTCGGAATCAGGGGTATCCACTGTTCATTGTGAAAGACGGCATTGTTATCCCTCAGCAGTTTGGTGGTTTTACCCATGTATGCAAATTCTTCCTCCATCCAGGCAGGTCTGCCGGGACGC
>JBLNAN010000288.1:0-3238 GCA_050259355.1 Syntrophothermus sp.
AAAAAAAGAGACTGTCTTAACAATGGAAGACAGTCTCTCGTTCATCTTTTGTTATGGGTTATCTGCCGGGAACGGATCCGCCGACGCGGGTCATTGCACAACGGAAGCCAATTGCATCCGAGGCATCATTCTCGTCGAGATACCTGCGCATGCTCGGGCTCATGTAATAGGCCCCGTCTTTCCAGGAAGCACCTTTATATACCCTCACGTGATCGGTGATCAGCGAGCTGATGCCAAACTGGTACATGAGGTTGGTGGAAGATGAATCGGAAGTGGGAGGATTTTTCCAATATTCTTCTTCAATGCTGGAAGCATAGTCGCCATCGAGGTAATTGATGTTGTCTGCCGTGCGGTAGTTTTTACGATGCATGGCTTCTTCGGTGGTAACATTGCGGTATTTCATATGACCTAGAGAATCTTTTTCAGCCCTGAAACCTTCTGCATCCAGAACCGGTGTCTGGAAGACGTTTCCGCGGAAAGGACGAAGATCAGATACTTCTACCGAGTTCATGGGGCGATAAACATCGAGAACCCATTCGCTCACGTTACCGGCCATGTTGTAAAGACCATAATCGTTGGGGAAATAGGAACCGGCGGGTGCAGGAATATCGGCACCGTCGTTAAGATTTCCGGCAACGCCCATGAAGTCGCCCTTGCCACGGCGATAGTTGTCCATCATGCTTCCGTAATAACGGTTTTCGCTGGTTCTGACATAGTTCCCGTTCCAGGGATAATTTTTTCTTTCAACCACTCTTTCATAGAGCGTGTTGCCAATGAGGCCAAGAGCAGCATATTCCCATTCTGCCTCGGTCGGTAGCCGGTACTTCGGCATGATGATACCGTCTTCCATGCGAACTTTACGGGTACCGGTTCCGTTCGGATTCAGATCGGGCAGGGGCTTGTCAACGAGGCCTTCATACTGACCGGCCAGGTAGGCTTCGGTGTTGAAGTTGTTTTCGTTTTTCTGGGAAGGATCCATGGCCAGGATTCCTTTTTTAACCATGAGATTTTCATTGACACGGTCGGTTCTCCAGGCGCAATAGTCGTTTGCCTGAACCCAGCTGACACCTACAACAGGATAATTCCTGTAGGCGGGGTGACGGAAATAATATTCCACCAATGGTTCGTTGTAGGCCAGTTTATCGCGCCATACCAGTGAATCGGGCAGAGCCTTGCGGTAAACACCGGGATAATCGGTGGCGTAAACGCGGTTCAGCCAGTACAGGTATTCCAGGTAATCGAGGTTCCTTACCTCGGTCTGGTCCATGTAGAAGCTGGACACGGTGACTTTCCTGGGCTGGTTGTCCCAGTCAAACTGTACGTCGTCCTGGGTTTGTCCCATGGTGAATACACCTCCTTCAATAAAAACCAGACCGGGCCCGGTCTGTTGTCCCTCATAAGGCCTTACTTCAAAACCACCATTTTTGGGATTGTTATAGTCCCACCCGGTGGTGCTTGATACTTCCTTTTTGCAGGAACCCATGATCACGAGGGTGGCCGCCATCGCGAGAGCAGGAAAAATTTTATTGAATTTCATCATGATAATAATTTGAGATATATAAACTAAAACCTTGGACATTTTATTGCCCTGATATGTCTTCTTTTTTCCACGCACGGGAACTGCCATGATGCGGAGATCTCGTGAGCCCCGCCAGTAGCGCCTTTCAGCCGTGATACTGTGTAGTCATAACTGTAGCCCACGCGGAGGTTTTGAAAGTGAATTCCGAGGAACGGAATTACCGCGTCGGCGTTTTCAAATGCATGACGATACCACAAGCCGCCTACAAAAGGATCGATCGTGAGGTACAATCCCAGGTTAAGCTGCTGAAAATTATCCTGTTGCTGATAAAGGATGTTCGGAGAAAGTGAAAATTCCCTGTCATCCCCGAAACCATCCTGTTTTAAACTGAAAATGGCGCCCCCGTGAACAGTGATTTTCATCGGTAAGGTGCTCACATTATCGTTGTAGAAGCCGTTTTTAGGCTGGGTAAGATGGGCCACTGCAACACCGCCATAATATTTCTCATCATATCCAATGGCGATACCTGCGGAAAAATCAGGCACACCAACGGTAGAATTATCGGGGGCTTTTTCACTGGTCGGCAGCACAAAGCCCGAGCGGGGATCGATCATGTCCTCGAAAGTAAGGTTTTCGAAAGCAAGGTGACGCTGATAATAACCCACCTCGACTGCGCCGCTGGCAGATAGTTTGCTGGTGACATTGAACTTGTATGCATACAGCAGGCTGAAGGTGGTCGTGTTAAGATTGCCTTTGCCCGTGCGGTCGGCCACGATGTTAACACCTAATCCTCCGTGAAGAAAATCAACATACTGATCATAGGAAACGCTGTACGTAACAAAAGCGCCACCAATGGAGGGCCACTGATCGCGGAAATTGCCGATCAGCCTTGGACAAATGGTCGCTCCCGTCAATGCCGGATTCAGGTAGAGAGGATTCCCGTAAAACTGGGAAAATTCAGGATCCTGACAAAAGCTTGTTGTCTGTAAGGTGATCATCAGTAAGATGATTATAAATGGCTTTTTGACCATCTCTGATTTATACAGGACATGAAATTTAAGGTTACAATATTACAAAAAAATAATGAAATAGCCGAACCCCCTTGATAAATTCAAAAATGTTCATGAATCAGACAATATATATTTTGGCTATTCGTTTTCAAAAATGAAGGATTTTCTGCTTCAGAACTACATCCCGGGGTGTGGAATGATTTAATAAACTTATCTTTTTGGTATGCAAACATTTGTATCCCCTTTTACTCGATTTCAAGGTAAATTCCTCTGGATCCTTCTTTTCCTGATTTTTCCATTGGTTCTTTTTTCCCAGCCTTTTCAGTATAACCGGAAAATTCAATGGGAATCACCCCGCAAAATCGTTAATTTTTCAGGTGATTCAGTTGTTGTGATGTCGTTCACGGGTGCGGCTTCCATGAAAAATCAATCGCCTGATCTTCCTGTTTATATTGAATCTTTTCCTCTTTTCACCAATTCCGACTCCATTGTTTCTGTCAGAATCATCAACCCGGTGTTTATGCCGGCTGAAAGTAATGATTTTGGAGGATATGACCTGCTTGCGGATTCTCTTCGTCTTACTTTTGCGACGACCAGTCATCACAAGAAACCTTACCTCAATATTTCCATGGTTCCCCTGTTGAAGGATGCCAGCGGAGCCGCGATGAAACTGGTTTCATTTACCCTGCGCATGGAAGTTCTGCCCGGT
>JBLNAN010000289.1:0-5469 GCA_050259355.1 Syntrophothermus sp.
GGCAGCGGCCGTAATCATCACGACTTTCCCGGTGTGTTCGTCGGCAATCACGCTTTTTTCAAGGCGGATTTCCGGTCGCTCAAGCAGTTCTTCAATATTTATGTTACGGATCTGGTTAAAACTCAGCTCACCATTGATCCAGCGGATCATGGGAGGTACCGACATCACCTTCACGTTGTGCGCGAGACACTGGTCAACGAGGAAATCCTTCCGCAAAGGATCAAAATCAGGGATGGAAAGGATCAGGCTGGTGGCCTTCTGTGAGGCAAGCAAATTCTCAATTTTTTCAGGTCCCAGAATATCTACGCCTTCCAGCTTTTTCCCAACTTTTCTCTTGTTGTCGTCAATAAAAGCAATAACCCGGTATTTGTTGTTGAGATCTCTCTCGAGAACCCGCTTGGTGGTAATGCCTGCCTCGCCGGCACCATAGATGATCACATTCACTTCTTTTTTCTGAGGACTGAGAAATTCAAGATAAGCCATTTTCACGAGCATCCTGAAGGTGATCATGGCCATGGTGGTGATCAGGAAATCAATGATGATAATGGAAAAAGGAATGTAAAAACGATGGTTGATGAACCAGGTGATAATATTTGTCAGGATGAAAACCGTGCTTCCCGAGAAAAGCGTGAAAATCACCCGGATGGCATCGGAAGTGCTTGTATAGCGGATGATCCCGGAATAGGTTTTTCCGATAATAAAACTGATGACCCGGATCATTACCACGTATGCCATGATCTTGGGAAGCGGATCCAGTTCAACCTGCGGGATCGAGAAATTGAAACGAAGCAGGTAAGCAAGAACCAGTGAACAAACCACGAATCCGGTATCAATCAGGAAAATCATCCATCGGGGAATATTCTGGCGGGAAAAAAATTTTTTCATTATCTTGTAATGAATTTGAAGGCCAAAATTACAAAAATATAAGCAGGTTAAATTTATCCAAGTTATCAACCATTTGAAGTTAGCAACTCATGCGTCTTTTGAAAAAGGCCCCTCACAATTTTTTCTACATTTGTGACGTTAGCGGAGAAGATGATCCAATCCCCCGGCTTTATAGAAGAATTTTCAAAATCATAAATATTTCAAATGTTTAAATCGGGAAAAAATGAAAAACACTGCATTTACTAAGTTTCACGAGGCAATGGGTGCGAAGATGGTTCCTTTCGCCGGATATAACATGCCGGTTCAGTTTGAAGGTATCATCACCGAGCACGAAACGGTAAGAAAGGGCATAGGTCTTTTTGATGTTTCACACATGGGTGAGTTCTGGGTGAAAGGACCAAAAGCGCTTGATTTTGTTCAATGGGTCACGTCAAACGACGCGTCCAAACTGGTTGATGGTAAAGTACAGTATTCATGTTTTCCCAATGACAAGGGCGGGATCGTGGATGACCTTCTCGTTTATCGTGTCAATGAAGAAACCTACCTGCTGGTGGTTAATGCTGCCAATATTGATAAAGACTGGGAATGGTGCAACAGGCAAAACAAAATGGGTGCGACCTTGTACAATGCTTCTGATGAGATTGCACAGCTTGCAGTTCAGGGTCCCATGGCACTGGAAGCCATGCAAAAACTGACCGATACCAGCGTCGTTGACATGGAATATTATACCTTCAAAAAACTGACTTTCGCCGGTGTGAAGGATGTTATTTTTTCCACAACCGGTTATACCGGATCAGGCGGATGTGAAATTTACATGTCCAATGAGGATGCTCCGAAAATCTGGGATGCCGTCTGGAAAGCCGGAAAAGAGTATGGAATGAAATCCATTGGTCTTGCCGCCCGCGATACGCTTCGCCTGGAAATGGGGTTTTGTTTATACGGCAATGATATCAATGATACCACTTCTCCGATCGAGGCGGGTTTGGGCTGGATCACCAAATTCACACCTTCCAAGGAATTTATCAACAAGGCTGAACTGTTTCGCCAGAAGAATGAAGGAACAACCCGCCGTTTGGTAGGCTTCGAAATGGTGGAGATGGGAATTCCGCGCCATGGATACGAAATTGTGGATGAGCAGGGAAAGGTCACCGGTGAAGTTACTTCCGGAAGTATGGCACCATCCTTGAAAAAGCCCATCGGCATGGCTTACGTCCCTGTTGCAAAAAGCAAGGAAGGAAGCGAAATACTGGTGAAGATCCGCGACAAGGCGCTCAAGGCGAAAGTCGTGAAACTTCCATTTTACAAAGGTTAATTGTCAAACTAAAACTGATAGGTTATGAGTGAAATTGTTTCAAAAATAAAGCCCCTGCGCTGGCAACACCTGGTGATGATCCTGCTGATCGCTGCCATGGCTGCCGGAACGGAAGGGTGCAAATCCTCGGGCAAACTTTCCAAAAAGGAGCGGAAAGCCCAGATCGAGGCTGCAAAAAAGCAGCTTACGGAAATCATCAATGGAACCAGCACCAAGACGCTTGAGCAGCAGGACAGGATCGTGAAGGACATCCAGCGGAAGAACCTGAAAGATGCTACACTCGACAGCATGATCTCCGAAGCACAGGAAGTGCTGAAAAAAGCGTTTGCTGAACGGGATAAAGCCCGCCAGCAACAGATTGACGAGGCAAGGGCGGATTTGCTGGACCTGTTGCTGAACAAAGACGGGCGGTCAGTTGAAGAACTCGAACGCGAGCTGAACCGGATCAAGGGCATGAACCTGAATGATCCCGGTATCAACGAACTGATCGCCAAAGTTGAACAGAAGATCGAATCCATGAAAGGTTCTGC
Source organism: Syntrophothermus sp. (assembly GCA_050259355.1). Classification (GTDB taxonomy): domain Bacteria; phylum Bacteroidota; class Bacteroidia; order Bacteroidales; family FEN-979; genus FEN-979. The sequence continues at coordinate 2,728 of JBLNAN010000289.1, forward strand.
CAATGTCCCGCTGAAACAACAACTGGAGAACTCCTTCCAGGGTATCGCGGATGCCGGGAAGAGCGGAAATCTTTCCCAGGCACAGTCTATCGCCAAATCCACCCTCAATCTTTTCTCCTCGGATGATGCAACCGTTCTCATCATCATCAGCCGGGAAGGAAGCATGGTGGATTATGACAAGCCGACAACCATACGGCGTTACCTGGACTTCCTGCGCGACCAGAAAGCAAACCGCAACGCGGTGGATTCTTATCAGCTCGATGCCAACGGAAAAATCAAGGAACTCGATCTCATTAAAAAGTAAGGACCATGAAAAGAGGATTTGCAGCATTGATGGTGATCTGCCTGATGGCAGTAACCACGGGTGTTTTCGCCCAGAAGGGAGACGATAATCTTTCACCCCAGCGTAAACAGGCCATCGACAGCCTGGCCCTGGAAAAGGTCCACGATCTCAGCAAGTACATCAGCATCATCGGCGACAAAAGCACACCCTGGTCAGATGCCCAGCGAGTGATTGAAAGAGCCGTTGAACTTTTCATGGACAACAGCGAAATCGGTGTTTCTTCTGTCGCCCGTCCCGAGGTAAACTATTACAAAGTACGGGAATACTTCGACAGGCTTATGCAGCTGAACTACGACAAGGTCAATATCGAGTGGTACAAAATTCAGTACGTGAGCGATCTCGAGCGTCAGCCCGACGGAACCTATGTGGGCGTAATTACCATCTACCAGCGGTTCCAGGGATTCGACAAAGAAAAAGGCCTGATTTATGAAGATACTACCAAAAAGGATATCACCGTTTATGTTAAAAGAAAGGAAACACAGATCGGTGGTCGTCTGATCGGCTTCTGGGATGTGCTTCTCGGAGATATCCGGGTTAAAGAAACTTCGAAATAATTTTTGAAATAATCTGGAGATCAGGAACAGGGATGTAAGGGCGCATGGCCATGCACCCGTGCCTCCTTGTTCCTTTCTTCATATAATACAGTTCATAATGAGAATTACTGCAGTACTGATAATCACTTTTTTTCTTGCACCACTGGCACTCATCAGTCAGAATACCTCTATCGGTAATTTTAACCGCGATGAAACTGTTTTTTATGCACAGACCAAACAGGTAAACCAGTTCTTCCGCCGGTTTAACGCCGAGGAAGACATCACCGGAAAACGGCTTTACCAGGGTGATCCCGGCTACCGCGACGTCAAGGCACGTAAAAAATTTCTTTCTATCCTTTTTGATAACCAGAATCAGGGAGTTTCTTCACAGGACCGAATGGCATTCATTGATAATGTTACCAGCCAGCGGAACCCCGTTTATCTTGATTTCCATGGTAAAGGGATTTTCGCGGAGGTATCCACAGAATTCATTTATAAAAAAGAAAAGACTCCGGTGGTTCTGTATCTCCGGCTGGAACATCAGAATCTCGGCTACAAATGGGTGATCTCCAACGTGTATTGCAGCAAGTTCGACCAGATATTTCCTCACCTGAAAGACACCACCAACCTCTCCCTGATCATACACCCGATGAGCCACGAGCTGGATTTCATGAATATTCACAAGATCTTCAGGGACCCGGGAAATCTGGATTATTATGCAGAAGAAAATTATCAGCCCGATCATCTCACACTTTTTATTGCAGAATGTAAGAATGGTAATCTTAAATTTGAAGTAGTAAATAACGTGAAATTCCATTTTTTCCAGATCCCTGGATGGTATTTCGAAGTGAACTACTTCAACCGCAATGAAAACAACTCGGGCTGGCTTATTTCAAATCTTCTGAAGATAAACGAGAATGACAAAAAGGAATTAATCCGCAACTACACGCATGAACAATAAAATACTGCAGTTACTCACCATCTTCCTGCTCACCTTCCTGGTGCCGTGTTCTTATGCCCAAAGAAATACTTCAAAGGGCAAACCTGCCACGCAGAAACAACAAGCAGGCAAAACGAATACAAAACAGCCTGCCGGGAAAAAGGAAGAACAGGCCTCCCCCCGGTCGACCAACGTGGTCCAGTTCACTCCCGAACAGATCGAGAGTTTCAGGCAACAGTCGGCACAGCTGGTGAAATTCGTGGAAGGAACACTGAATTTCCTGGCCGACAAGCGAAATCCGGTCAAGGAAAAACAGGTGATCGTGAACAGCAGTTATCTTAAAGTTTTCTGGGATGATAAAGTTCAGGTGGAAGACGATCTGGATGAAAAACGGCTGGTACCGCTGTATAAAGATGTTCCTGCCTACCTCACCGATGTGGATTTCTTTTTCAGACGGGCAAAATTCAGTTACACCGTGCAGGATGTAGCCGTGCTGACGAATGATATAGGGCAGACGTACTTCAAGGTTACAGCAATGCGAACGCTCACGGGACTTACCGTGAATGAAGATTCGGTAAACAACAACAAGGTAAGGTACATCGAGATCAATTATGACGACAGCAAGCAGCAGCTGAAGATCGTAAGCATGTACACCACGAAGCTCAATGAGCAGAATGACATGCGCAACTGGTGGAATGATCTGCCCCAGGCCTGGAAAGATCTTTTCGGAAAAGATGTTCAGGTAAGTTCTTCCGTGAACCTGAACCAGGTTAGTTTCTTGTCGGATTCTCTTTCAACGGTAAACGGCCAGCCGGTTCAGCTGGAAACTCAACGGATTTACCCGGTATTATCGGGTATCATCGGCAAGGCCGGGATCAACCTTTCCGGGATAAAGGACCTGAATGATATTTCCCCGCTCACCAAAC
>JBLNAN010000290.1:0-6771 GCA_050259355.1 Syntrophothermus sp.
TTCATCCTGAAGCCCGGGGCTGACCTTTCCTCCATCAGAATAAAAATCTCAGGAGCCGGGATTTCACTTCAGCCGGATGGCTCGCTGTTATTAAAAACCGCGATCGGCCCGATAAAAGAGATCATTCCGGAAAGCTACACGGAAAGGAACGGAATCAAAACAACCGTCAACTGCCGGTTTTATGACCGGGGTGATGATGTGTACGGTATTGCAACCGATTCCCGGGTCCCCCCGGACACGAAACTGGTGATCGACCCGATGCCTGAACGGATCTGGGGCACCTATTTCGGGGGAGAAGGATATGAAACATTAATGAACGGGGATGTTGACGGGACAGGTAACCTCTACTTTGGCGGAGGAACCAATCTTTCCACCAATCTTGCCACTGCAGGAGCATTCCAGACAACTCTGCAGGGCATAACCAATGGATTCGTCGGGAAATTCACTCCTGGTGGTTCCCGGATCTGGTCGACGTATTTCGGAGGGACCCTATCCGATAATTTCAGGGGAATCACGATCACGGATGATAATCTGTACCTGTATATTGCCGGGGAAGCAACTTCACCCGGACTGGCTACCCCCGGGGCTTTTCAGGTTACCCTGGGCAGCGTGGTCGCACAGGATGCGTTACTGGTTAAACTGGATACTTCCGGTGCGAGGATCTGGTCGACCTACTATGGTGGAACGGCATCCGACATAGGCTATTGCTGTGATGCAGATCCCGCAGGAGGTGTTTATGTAATGGGCACGACAAAATCGTCCAATGCTATAGCCACACCGGGAACTTACCAGACCACTTATCATGGAGAAAATGATGTTTTTCTGACCCGGTTTGACGCTTCCGGAAACCGGTTATGGGGAACGTATTATGGCGGTGAATGTAATGAAATGCCTGCCGAGATCGGATGCCCGACTTCCGGCAATTATGTATACATAGCGGGAAGCACCTGTTCAACGACGCAAATCGCGGGTCCGGGAGTATTTCAGTCCACCCTTTCGGGCACCGGAACAGCCGATGGCTTCCTGGCGAAAATTACCAGCATGGGGACGAGAGAATGGGGAACGTATTTCGGAGGAACCAATGATGACGCGATAAGAACGCTGATCATTGACGACAATTTTCTTTATTTTTCAGGTGTTACACAGTCCGACGGAATGGCTTCCCCCGGGGCTTATCAAACGTCACTAAACGGGATAAGCGACGGATTCCTTACAAAGTTCAATACCAATTGCCAGAGGATATGGTCTACCTATTTCGGAGGCCCCGAAGACGAAATAGCCAGGGTATTCAGGGGTGATGCGGGTGAAATATTTATTACGGGAACAACGGGTTCGAGTATTGGAATAGCCACCCCGGATGCCTATCAACAATTCTATGGCGGAAACAGCGATGGGATGCTGATAAAATTTGATACTGCCGGGACTCCGGCATGGGGAACCTATTACGGTGGTGACCAGTGGGAAAATCTTTACTCGGGATTCTATTATGATGTTCATCATATTTATTGTTTCGGGGCCACGAATTCCCTCACCTCTATCGCATCCCCCGGGGCTTTTCAGGTTTCCCATGGAGGCGGTGGATCAGATCTCATGATGGTTCGCTTTGATGCCTGTCCCTATCCCGATGCTCCCGGTGCGATTACAGGCGAGGATACCCTCTGCTCCCCCGCGACTGACGTTCAGTACTCAGTTCCACCCATCACCAACGCCACCGGTTACCACTGGAACCTGCCCCCGGGCGCTGTAATCACCTCGGGAATCAACACCCGCAGCATTACTGTTGACTTCAGCGGTACTGCAACCTCCGGCAATATTTCCGTATACGGTACCGCCAATTGCGGAAATGGCGACAGCACCTATATTCCTTTAACAGTAACACCGGGTACCACCCTCCTTGTCGTGCCGGCTGTTACAGAAGATACGGTTTGCGCCGGGACAATGGTGACCTTCAGCGCGGTGGTTTTTTTCGGCGGCACCGACCTTTCTTATGAATGGAAGGTGAACGGTATCACCCGGGGCACCTCTCCTACCTTCTCCTGGGTTCCTCAAAACGGGGACGAGGTAACCTGCGTGGTTACTTCAGCAATCTCCACCTGTATCGCCAACAATCCTGCCACCTCCAGTCCCATCGTGATGACGGTCAATCCGGTGCTTCCGGTGAGCGTCACGATTGCTGCCTCCCAGAATCCGGTCTGCGGCAATGTGCCTGTTACTTTTACGACTGTACCGGTGAATGGCGGAACGACTCCTTCCTATCAATGGATGGTAAACGGGTTGAACGCTGGGAGTAATACTCCTGTTTTTACCTATACCCCTCAGCAGAACGATAATGTCACCTGTCAGCTTTCCGCTTCGGGATTGGCATGTTTAACAAACAATCCTGCCATCAGCGATACCATTCAGATGCATCTTCTGGAAACCCCGGAGGTTATTTTTTCAAAATGCAATGATTCTGTAACCACCACCAGTGCAAAACCTTTCCGGTTGCGGGGCGCAATTCCCCCGGGCGGCATCTATTCCGGTCCTGGAGTGAATTCCCTAACGGGGATCTTCACCCCCTCTCTTGCCGGAACGGGGTTAAAGAACATCACCTATTCCTACACGAATTCAGGCGGATGTCAGGACATGGCGGTCAGAACCATCGAGGTGCGGTCTCCCGTGCCGTTTACCTGCGGCAACAATTTCATTGATATCCGGAACAACAGGTCTTATGCAACCGCGAGAATCGGTTCGCAGTGCTGGTTTTCTGAAGATCTTGATTATGGTATTCCTGTCGCCCGTTCACAGCACCAGCGTGACAATTGTATCGTGGAAAAATATCAGCTGATTGCCGGTAATCAGCAGACCACGCGCTATCAGTGGGATGAAATGATGGATTATTCAGATTTAGCGGGTGACAAAGGCCTTTGTCCTCCCGGTTGGCATGTTCCTGCAGAAAATGAATGGAACCAGCTTTATGCAAATTATACGAACAATGCTTTTGCCGGTGCCCCATTGAAATTCTCGGGGTTTTCAGGATTCAATGCCCTTCTGACCGGCAGTGAGCATCAGAATACAGGCTGGAATTACCAGGGTTTTGCCGTCTTTTTCTGGAGCTCTTCTTCTCATGGGTCTTACAAGGCCTGGTCGGAGGGAATGAACAGCTATGACCCGAGTGTATCCAGGTATCCTTCCTCAAGGCAGAATGCTTTCGCGGTGAGATGTGTAAAGGACTGATTTCTCAGGATCTCCTGGTTCTTGTATTAATCCCGAGCATTGCCCAGATGGGACAGAAACCCACCAGGCTGGTAAGGGTTAAAATCCCGCCCACGATCAGCAGAATGATTCCGGCTGTACCAGAGATAACACCGGTGATAAAAAGTACCACAATAACGGCCGTGATCGCAAGCCTGATAATTGCATCGGTCCTGCCCAGGTTTTTCTTAACCGTATTGAAAATATTGTCTGATTTTTCCATAATTGCTGTTTTAAATTGTGTGAATGATTTTTGATGCTTATGATTAATTCATTTCAACTGAACTGACAGAATTGAGAATTTTTATCTCGTACGTTATTTCAAGGGCCTTTTTCAGCGTATCGGATACGCCGCAGTAATGATCCTGCGAAAGTTCAATTGCCCGCTGGAGCTTATCCATCGGGAGGTTATCTCCCCTGAATTCATAAATCAGCCGGATCCTGTTAAATCTTTTAGGATGATCGTCATTCACGTCTCCTTCCACTTTTACATTGAAATACGCTGGTTCGATCTTCATCTTTTTCAGGATAGAGATCACATCCATGGCAGTGCACCCGCCAAGCGCCACCAGCAGCAGAGGCTTTGGTTTTGGTCCCAGGTTGGTACCGCCTGCAAATTCTTCCAGGTCCAGCACGATTTCATGTTCATTTATTTTTGCTTTAAATGCCATCCGGGTTGCCCAGCTGACATCGATTGATTGTGTTGCCATTTTCTACAATTATAGATTTAGTACAATGTAATAAATTTTCAGCACTTACTGCAGGGACTGTTCATGGCAAAGAAACCAAGAAAACCGCCTGCAAGAGTGCTCATGTACGGACTACTTGTAATTGCACAGGATCCGGAGGAACATCCAATAAAATAATAATAGAGGAAACCGGCAACAGCGCCGGTCAGGATGACCGCGAAAGGCTTCAGAAAATAAGATGACCTTAAAAAATCCTTTAAGTTCCGGGGTCTTTGTGTATTACAGGATGACATGTTATTATTTTTATCTCCTGCAAAGATAATACAGTTTTATGAATAAAGCGCTTAAATATCACTATTTTTTTTCAAAAACCTCTTTATCATTTTGAATTCATCATGCTTGGCTTTCCCCCGAGCTGGGCAGCCGCGTCCACGCTGAAAGCACCTTCTGACACGATCTCCTCCCCTTCATCAAGCCCGCTTTCCACTATGTAGCTGTTGCTCAGCTTCGGCCCCAGCTCAATTTCTCTGAGTTTGAAAACCGGCTCAGCGGTGCCCTTTTGTTTCACATAAACAACGGATCTTTTACCGGTCCACAAAACAGCAGATTGCGGAATTACCAAACTGTTGCTGTAGTTCCGGAGACCTGTTTTGACGATGCCCGTGGCAAACATTTCCGGCTTAAGCAACCCCTGGTTGTTGTTCACCTCCACTCTCACCTTGGCCACCCGGGTAAAAGGATCGATCACGGGATCAATAAATCCGATTTTTCCGGTGAAAGTCCTGCCGGGAATCGCCTGGATGGTGTAACTGAGCTCGTTGCCGACGCTGATGAAAGGGATGTCGCTCTCGTAGGCATCAAAAAGCAGCCAGACTGTTGAAAGATCCGCCACTTCAAATAAAACCGTTCCCTCCGAAACGTGATCACCCGTGCTTACTTTCCGGGAGATGATCACACCGGAGGTATTGGAGACAATGCTGGTGTTGTATTTCAGCTTCCCTGAACTTATGATTGCCTGAATCTGCTCATCCGTCAGCATCCACTGCCGGAGTTTCTCAACTGCTGCCTCGAAAATCTCCGGCTGGGTATTTTTCATCTTTGACGTTTCCAGGAGTTCCTGCTGGGCCGTTACCAGCTCCGGCGAATAGATCTCTGCCAGGGGCTGTCCTTTCCTGACCGTTTCTCCCGTAAAATTCACCAGCAGTTTATCTATTCTGCCGGGAACATGCGCGACCTGGCTTTGGATGGCTCTTTCATCAGCCTGGACTTTGCCAAATAATCTGACCGTTGCAATGGGGTTCTGCCGGAAGACAACGGTTGTTCTCACATTGGCCAGCTCTGCAGCTTCTTTTGAAAGATGAATGGCAGCTTCATCCTGAGCTGAATCATTCAGCTGATTCAGGGGTATGAGGTCCATTCCGCAGATGGGGCACTTGCCGGGAGCATCCTTCCGGATCTGCGGGTGCATGGAGCAGGTCCAGATGGTGTGTTTTGCATTTCCGGCGGTATTCACGCCTGTTTTATGATCTTCATGCGAGGGATGAAAAATCAACCAGCCCAGGAATAATCCCGCGAGAAACAAAATGGCAAATAATAGGTTTTTATTCAGCAGAACCCGCCTGTAATTTATTTCTCTGAATCTCATATTTCAATATTTATAAGTTGCCAGCAATTTTTTAAACAAGGCAACGGCCGTATAGTAATCCATCAGGGCTTTTATTTTTTTATTTTCATAATCCAGCGTCTGTTGCCGGATTCTCAGGATATCGGTAAGGTTTCCACCGGAGGTTGAAAAACTTGTAACCATCAAAGTGAGTGATTTATTGGCAAGGTCAGCCTGAGAAGTGTACAGGTTGAATCGCCGGCGGGCATCCTTGAACTGCTGCATGGCCTGGTAATAATCTGACTGAAGGGAATTTGCAGTTGAAAGATAATTCATCCGTGAAGCTTCCTGCAGAAATCCCGCCTCGTTTTTCTGAGAAGTATATTTTGACCTGTACAGGGGGAGGGTAAGTTTCACCATCGGCATTATCATGTCCCTGCCATTCATTCCGGAGGAAGACATTTCACTTTTCTGCATCAGTGAATAATCCACACCGATACCCAACATGGGATAACTCATGCGTGAAACCATTTTCTTTCTCGCCTTGTAGGCATTTTCCTCGTGCCGGATCATTTCCAGTATCGGGTTACTGCTGAAAACCGAATCATGAACCTCCGGAATCCTCACCACGACGGAATCATAAACAAGCGTATCCGGGACCGTGATCGGAGATGACGGAGACCTGTTCAGATAGGAATTAAACCGGGCCGCCAATGCCAGTTCTTCCGTTTCAAGCGAGGCGATATAATCCGTCAGTTCACCGGCCTCGATCTGTATCCGGTAAAGGTCAGCAAGACCGCCGCCGGATGCGGAAACGGGCGAATCGCTCTTGTAACGCACGAGCGTCATCCGCTCGATGCTTTTCAGCAGCTGCATGTTCTTGTCCGCGATTACCTTCTGTTTCCGGATGTTGTATAATTCGTACATGGTGCGCTGAACATCAAAAGCAACTTCTGTCTGTGCCGACCTGAACTGTTCATATTTTGCTTTTGCCATCTGACTCATTTCATTCCTGGCGGAACGCAAGGTTCCGAACCACGGGAACATCTGCATGAGCTGAAAATCCGCTACCTGTCTTCCTTCAGGAAGTTCCATCGGCTGTACATAGACACCCGCGGTCAATTCAGGATCCGACAGCGATCCCACCTGGGGAACCTTATCGAGCGCCGCTTTATATTCAGAAAAGCGCTGCAGGACCAGCGGATTGTTCCTGGCCGCCAACAGCATGTAGTATTCAAGCGAATC
>JBLNAN010000291.1:0-4608 GCA_050259355.1 Syntrophothermus sp.
GTCCCTGATTCCCCAGGATGCCTATTACAAAGACAATGGCCACCGTTCTCCCGAGGAAAGGGCGAGAATTAATTTTGATCATCCTTCCTCAATTGAATTTTCGTTGCTTACCAAACATATCGATACGCTGAAAAAAGGCGAATCCATTGATATGCCCATCTATTCCTACCTCACGTGTGCAAGGTCAAAAGAAACGATACCGGTTATTCCGAATGAGGTAATCATCGTTGAGGGGATCCTGATCCTGACCAATCCCCGTCTCCGCGAACGGATGGATGTCAAGATCTTTGTCGATGCAGATCCCGATGACCGTCTGATGCGGATCATCTGGCGCGATATCGAGGAAAGAGGAAGATCCTTCAGTCAGGTCCTGCAGCATTATGAAAAATATGTCAAACCCATGCATCTGCAGTTCATTGAACCGACTAAAAGGTATGCCGATATCATCGTTCCGCAGGGTGGCCAGAACAAGGTTGCCATTGACATCCTGGCATCAAGGATCCGGATGCATTTGAAATAGCCGGCAGCCCGATAATCTCTTTTAAAAGGGCCAGAACTGATTATCAAACCAAACTTTTTCCTTCAGCTGGTTATCCAGTTCGCTCAGCACTTTCAGGTGCGTTTTTTCCCATTCAGCGAGCCATTTATAAAGCTCTTTTTCGTTGGGATCCGTCGCCAGCTCTGCCTGTGACGAATAAACCTCAATAGCTCTTTTTTCAAAATCAATGGCTGAGGCGATGGCGGCGGCTTCGAATGAAGCAGCGGAGATTTTATCCTTCAGTTTTTCTGTTAGTATTTTATCTGCCAGAGGATCTTCTTCAAAATCAGGTAAACTGACTTTCAGAAAAGAATGATGTTTATCATAATGAGCAAACTGCTCCGAGAGGAATTTTACATGCGTTGTTTCCTCGTCTGCCATTACATTAAAAACATTCTTAATATCCTCATCTTTCGCTTGATCAGCGATGGTAGAATAAAATGCGTATCCGCGCTTTTCGAGCAGAATAGCCTGCTTCAGAATATCAATTGCTTTCTGTTTTTCCATGGGTTATAGATTTTGTTCAAAGATAACTATATAGCCGTTCGCATCGCTTCAACAGGATCCAATTTGGCAGCAGACCATGCAGGCAGGATCCCTGAAACCAGTCCGATGATGGCAGAAACCGAGATACCAAGAATTATATTTCCCGCGGTTAAAACCAGTGTAAAACTCGTCAGCGTTGAGACCAGCAAGGCCAGGATAAATACGATCAGAAGCCCGAACAAACCCCCGATCAGGGAAAGAAATACCGCCTCAAAGAGGAACTGGAGCATGATGAAATAATTCTTGGCCCCAAGCGCTTTCTGAATACCGATAATGCTGGTTCTTTCTTTTACGGATACAAACATGATGTTGGCAATTCCGAAACCGCCGACCAGAAGCGAAAAGCCTCCAATGATCCATCCTACCGTTCCGATTACAGAAAAAAGCTGATCAAATCCTTTCGCGATGGTGCTGGTTTCATTGATTGCAAAATTGTCTTCGGCCATCGGTTTAAGTTTCCGCACGGCCCTCAGGATTCCGGTAAGTTCTCCCCGGAGCTCGTCATTTGAAACATTCGGCCTGGCTTTGACGATCACGGTACTCCTCACATCTTCAACATTCATAACTGTTCTAATGTAGTTGAAAGGAAGCAGAACGATTTTGTCATTGGAATTTCCGAAAAAGTCTTCCCCTTCCTTTTTCGTTACACCCACCACTTCGATATTCCTTCCGAAAATTTTTATTTTTTGACCAACCGCCGATCCCTGGGGAAATAATCCGGTTTCAATATCTGCCCCGATTACCGCCACGTTTTTTCCGCTGTTAATTTCAGTACTCGACAAATATCTGCCGGATGCCATTTCGAAGTTCCAGACTTTATCAAAATCATCAGAAATTGCTCCGATACCTACATTTTCAATATAGTTGCTTCTGAATTTGACAGTTTTGTTGATGTTCAGCATGAAAGCGCTGTTTTCGGCAAGGGTGCTTCTTTTCCTGATCTCCATCAGATCGTTGTTGCTGGCTTCCGGCCGCTGATAATATTTCCACCAGGGATAATCGCTACCCATCTCCCAGGGCCATTTCTCCACGTATAAAACATTATTCCCAAGGGTAGCAATACTTTTGCGTATAGATCTTTCCATGGAATCAAAAATGGTAAAGACAGAGATGATACAAAATATCCCGATCGTTATCCCCAGCAGGGAAAGGATCGTTCTCACTTTGTTTACCACAATGGCCTGAAAGGCAAACAGGTAACTCTCACGGATCAGTCGAAACAGCAGGAACATATCGTTTTTCTTAAAGAATTGTAAAAGTACGATTAATCAGTCATTTTTGCCGGATTTTCAATAGGATGTTAACCTAATTTTTGGTAACATTGCACACGTATTAATCCACCGAAAAAACATGGATATCAAGATCAGAACAGCTCTTATTTCAGTCTTTTCCAAAGACCGGATACCGCAAATCGCTCATTTGCTGAACCAGTCCGGCATCACCATGTATTCCACCGGCGGAACCTATGATTTTATTAAAAATCTCGGATTAGACGTCGTTCCGGTGGAATCCGTTACAGGTTATCCTTCTATTCTGGGCGGAAGGGTCAAAACGCTTCATCCTAAAATTTTCGGGGGAATCCTGTACAGACGGGAAAACCAGCAGGATCTTGAAGAGATTAAAAAGTATGAAATACCCCCGGTCGACCTGGTTATCGTGGATCTTTATCCGTTTGAAAAGACGGTTGCTTCCACCAATGACGAGCAGGAGATCATTGAGAAGATTGATATCGGCGGTATCTCGCTCATCCGTGCTGCTGCCAAAAACTTCAAGGACGTGCTGATTGTTGCCTCCTCGGCACAGTATGACCCGCTGATCGAACTTCTTCAGCAGAAATGCGGCATGTGCAGTCTCGAAGACCGGAAGTATTTCGCCGCCCAGGCATTCAACGTTTCCTCGCATTACGACACCCGCATCTTCCAATATTTCAACAGGGATAACAAGATTCCCGCCTTTAAGGAAAGCATTCAGCAATCTTATCCGCTGCGTTACGGGGAAAATCCGCACCAGCAGGGGCTGTTCTATGGCGATATTGAGGAAGTTTTTACCCAGCTTCACGGCAAAGCCATATCTTACAACAACCTTGTTGATATCGATGCAGCGGTCAGTCTGATCGCCGAATTTGAAAAACCCACTTTTGTTGTCATCAAGCATACCAATGCCTGCGGACTGGCCACGAGAGATGATCTCAAACAGGCCTGGCTCGATGCCCTGGCCTGTGATCCGGTTTCAGCATACGGAGGAGTTATTATCACCAACCGCACTGTTACTCTGGAGGTTGCAGAGGAACTCAACAAGCTGTTTTTCGAGATTTTAATTGCAGATGTTTTTGAGGAAAAAGCACTTGAACTCCTGAAATCAAAGAAAAATAGGATACTTTTGCAAAAGAAAATCAGCCGTTTTCCGGGAATAATGTACAAGAGCATCTTAAATGGCGTTCTTGCACAGGATAAGGATCTTAAAACGGAAAGTGAATCAGATTTAAAGGTGGTAACGTCGGTTGCGCCCGGTACACGGGAAACAGAAGATTTAATCTTCGCAAATAAGATTGTTAAACACCAAAAGTCGAATACCATCGTTCTTGCATACAATAATCAGCTGGTAGGAAGCGGCACGGGCCAGACTTCAAGGGTAGATGCCCTGAAACAGGCGATTCAGAAGGCAAAAGATTTTGGACTTCCTCTCGAAGGAGCAGTCATGGCGTCGGATGCGTTTTTCCCGTTTGCTGATTCTGTTGAGATCGCTCACCAGTCGGGAATCAATACCGTTATTCAGCCCGGGGGTTCTGTCAGGGATGAAGATTCGGTGAAATATTGCAACGAACACGGCATGTCGATGGTGTTCACGGGGACAAGACATTTTAAACATTAAAAAATCAGGAATGGGATTATTCACGAAAGAAATTGCAATTGACCTTGGCACGGCCAATACCATCATCATATACAATGATAAAGTAGTGGTTGATGAACCCTCTATCGTGGCGCTGGAGCGCAGTTCGGGGAGGATCATCGCCGTGGGTAAGAAGGCGCAGATGATGCACGGCAAAACCCACGAAAACATCAAAACGATACGCCCTTTACGTGGTGGTGTTATTGCCGATTTTCATGCGGCTGAACACATGATCCGCGAGATGATCAAGATGATCGATATCCGGAAATCATGGTTCCCGCCCGCTCTTAAAATGGTCATTTGTATACCCTCGGGTATCACTGAAGTAGAGGAACGGGCCGTTAAGGATTCTGCCGAACAGGCCGGTGCAAAAGAAGTAAAACTGATTCATGAGCCGATGGCTGCTGCCATCGGGATTGGTATTGATGTGCTGGAACCCATCGGCAACATGGTCATCGACATCGGGGGTGGTACTTCAGAGATCGCCGTGATTGCACTGGGCGGAATTGTCAATAATAAATCCATCCGCATCGCCGGTGATGAATTCAATTCCGACATCGAAGAATACATGCGCAAACAGCATAATATCAATATCGGTGAACGCACGGCTGAACGTATCAAGATTGAAGTGGGCG
>JBLNAN010000292.1:0-2578 GCA_050259355.1 Syntrophothermus sp.
GATATGACCAAATATGCCCAGGATCACACCACCCAGAATGGCCATTAAGAGAAAAGTATTCGGAAATGCATAAAATCCCGTAACGATCCCGTAATCCTGCGAGCTGAAATTAAGTTTTTCCTGAAGAAGTGATTTCAGGGGGGAAAGTGCGTCGTAGAAATAGTAGTTGGCTGCCATCAGCATACTCACGAGGATCAGCATGGCCCAGCGGGCCTTTGCGGAATCCCTTAATGTTCTTTTGATCTGCTCCATAAATGAGTTATTTTATTTTTTTCAAAAATACACAAATAAATCAGATCAGGACATTGCTGATCCTGTGAAAAACCATCATTAAAATCCATTATCACGCTTCGTTTTTCGTAAGTTTGTGTAAATAATTTTTCTCATGAAAATACTGATCGTTGCTGCCACGACTTCCGAAATACGTCCTGCCATGGAGAAATTAAATTTTTCAGGTGAGAACGGGCGTATCATGCATCATCTTTACAAGAATCACCAGGTGGATATCCTGATCACCGGTATCGGAATGGTTGCCACCTCCTATCATGTTGCAAAAACACTGATGGCAAAAAAATATGATCTGGCCGTCAATGCCGGTATCTGCGGGGCTTTTCACCCTCATTTGCATATCGGCGAGGTGGTCAATGTAGCCCGGGATTGTTTTCCCGAGCTGGGCGCCGAAAATAAAAATGAATTCCTTACTGTATTCGAGCTGGGTCTGGAAGATCCTTCGGAGTTTCCTTATCAGGATGGAATGATTGAGAACAAATCATGGAAAACCCTGACCGGCATCATCAATCTTCCGGAGGTGACCGGAGTAACGGCAAATACGGTTCATGGAAACAAGACCAGCATTGAAAAGCTCACCAGTCGCTTCCACCCGCAAACCGAGAGCATGGAAGGAGCTGCCTTTTTATACGTTTGTCTGATGGAAAAGATCCCCTGTCTGCAGCTGAGGGCGGTATCCAATTTCGTGGAAGAAAGAGATAAACCGGGATGGAATATCGAGCTGGCGTTAAAAAATCTGAATAAAACCCTGATTGAACTTCTGAACAAGCTTTGAAATGAAAAAGATAAATCTTGCCTTTTCACCCTGCCCGAATGACACCTTTGTTTTTTATGCATTGGTGCATGATAAGATCGATACCGAGGGTTTCAGGTTTGAATATATGACGGCAGATGTTGAAGCCCTGAATCAGCTGGCCGCCACCGGATTTCCGGATATGGTGAAAGTCAGTTACCATGCATGGCTGTATTTTCGGTACCAATATGACCTGCTGCGATCCGGCAGCGCCCTGGGGTTTGGAAACGGGCCTTTGCTGATCAGCGCAAAAAAAATCCCGACGAATGATCTCGCAGGTAAGGTGATTGCCATCCCCGGCGAATTCACGACCGCCCACCTGTTGCTGAAGTTCTTTACCGGGGGAAAGTTCATCAAGAAGATAAAGGTATTCAGTGAAATTGAAGATGCGGTACTCCACGGTGAGGCAGATGCAGGCGTGATCATTCATGAAAACCGTTTTACTTATGCAAAGAAGGGGTTGATAAAGCTCGCCGACCTGGGGGAATACTGGCAGGACAAAACAGGTTCGGCAATACCGTTGGGCGGGATCATCGCGCGGAAGGATCTTGGATCAGAAACGGTAACTACCCTTGACCGCATTTTACGCAGAAGCGTGGAATGGGCTTTCAGCAACCCGGATGAAACCATGGAATTTGTTCGGAAACATGCGCAGGAGATGGATGAGGAAGTGATGCGGAAACACATTGCGCTTTACGTGAATCAATTTACCATCGACCTGGGGTCTGAAGGAGAAAAGGCCATAAGAAAACTCTCAGAATATGAAGCACAATTTACCCGAGAGTGAAATCAGCGCTGTCTTCCGGAAGGCGATCAGACAAGGCGTAACTGAAAATTTGTCCCTGCTGATGTTTCATGACCTGGATTTTCTCGATGCGAGGCTGAACCATCTGATAGAAATTTTTCCGGCCGGCACGGTTCACGCGGTCGCCATGAAAGCAAATCCCCTGATCAAAATACTGGATCATCTTCAGAAAAAAGGTGCAGGTGCTGAAGCTGCATCGATGGGAGAACTCAGGCTCGCCTTGCACGCGGGATATTCTCCGGAAAAAATTGTTTTTGATTCACCGGTCAAGACCATTGAAGAACTGGAATTTGCCATTCGTGCAGGCGTGCACATCAACATCGATAATCCCGGCGAATTTGACAGGATCAAACAGATCCGCGGGAAGATAAAGAGCAACAGTACCTATGGGATACGGATCAATCCACAAGTAGGAACCGGCACCATCGCCACTTCCAGCGTTGCAGGCAAATACTCCAAATTCGGGATACCCCTTCTGGAAAAGCGGCAGGCGCTGATGGATCTTTTCCTGGAAAATGAGTGGCTTACAGGGGTGCACCTGCACATTGGTTCGCAGGGTTGTTCGCCGGAAATGCTGGTGAACGGCACCTCCATCATTTACAATTTTGCCCTGGAAGTTAATGAAAGGGCCGCCCGTAACCAGATCCGGATTTTTGATCTGGGAGGAGGCTTCCCGGTTTCCTATGATCCTG
>JBLNAN010000293.1:0-3472 GCA_050259355.1 Syntrophothermus sp.
CTGAACTCGTCGGGCGTTGTAATACCCTTGTAGTCATACGTTTTTCCCCATTCTGTATTTTTTGCACTGGTGATAAGACTGTTAAAAACATCCTGCTGAACTTCATGAGGATATTTCATGAAAAGCTCAATCTGGTGGATACGTTGTTTCATCAGCCAGGATAATACTGAATTGATCAGAGCCATCGTTGGTATTTTTCAGATCAAAGTTATAATAAAATAAAAGTCTGACGAAAGTCAATTGCCGGGACTTCCGTCTCCAATCCATAACATCCCCATGAAATTGCCATAATTTTTTACGCTTTTGTGTTGGATATGATGATGTTTTTTATTTACTTTTGCAAGGGAGAAACCTAACATTTTATCGCTCCTCCCTTGGTAATTACCAGAATTTATTTCATAACTAACCAATCTAAATTTTAATCTCCCGCTTTCCGGGCGGAAAATATTTTAAAAAATGAAAATACTCGTATTAAACTGTGGCAGCTCGTCGATCAAGTATCAGCTCATTGACATGTCTAAGGAAGCGGAACTTCTTGCAAAAGGTTTGCTCGACCGCATTGGTATTGAAAGCAGTCTTCTCACGCACCAGGTTCCCGGCAAAGAAAAATACAAGCACACCCAGGATGTTCCTGATCACCAGGTGGGCATCAACCTTATTCTCCGCATCCTTAAAGATCCATGTTATGGTGTGATCACTGATGAAAGGGAAATATCAGCTGTCGGTCACCGGGTGGCTCACGGTGGCGAGAATTTCAAAGCCAGTGCACGGGTAACGCCGGAAGTAAAAAAAGACATTGAAAAATGTATTGAACTGGCTCCTCTCCACAACCCTGCTAACCTGAAAGGAATTTTATCCATCGAGGCAATTCTGCCAAAGGTTCCCCAGGTGGCTGTTTTCGATACCTCCTTCCATCAGTCGATGCCCCCCTATTCATACTTGTATGGCATTCCTTATGAGTATTATGAAAAATACAAGATCAGAAGGTATGGTTTTCACGGCACCTCGCACAAATTTGTTGCCCAGAAAGCAAGCCGGTTCCTGGGAAAGGATTTTGAAAATATTAATATCATAACCTGTCATCTCGGCAATGGTTCATCCGTTTGCGCGATCCGCAGGGGACGTTCGGTGGATACCTCCATGGGCTTTACCCCGGTGGAAGGGTTGATGATGGGAACCCGCAGTGGCGATACCGACCTGGGCATCGTGCTGTTCCTGGCAGAGAAAGAAAACCTGAGTATCAAGGACACCAATAATTTCTTCAACAAAAAAAGCGGTGTTCTCGGGGTTTCCGGGATTTCTTACGATATGCGGGATGTTGAAGTGGCCGCCGAAAAAGGCAACGAGCGCGCGGCTCTGGCACTTGACATGTTTGCCTACAGGGTAAAAAAATATGTTGGTTCCTATGCCGCAGCCATGGGCGGGGTTGATCTGATTGTTTTCACCGGGGGAATCGGCGAAAATGATTTTGAAACCCGCCGGAAAGTTATGGAAGGCATGGAATTTCTGGGTGTTGATTTTGATCCGGAAAGAAATCACCAGATCAAAGGCAAAGAAGTGATCATCACCCGCCCCGGTTCCAAAGTAGTGGCGATGGTAATGCCTACCAATGAAGAATTGGTCATTGCCATGGACACCTACAATATAGTTACCAGTAACGCGCTCAAAGCGTGATTTATTCATCAATTCTCTCGAAATGGAAAAAGTCAGTTTGTTTATAGTAGAAGACGAAGCGCTGATCGCGGGCGATCTGAAGCAGAGTCTGTCAGCGATGGGTTATAACATCCTGGGTGTTGAGTCAACCGGCGAAGGTGCCGTGACGGTCATTGATAAACTTGCTTCCCAGAATAAACAGCCGGACATCATTCTCATGGATGTTGGACTTGCAGGGAAAATGGACGGTATCGAAGCCGCCAGACAGATCACCCGGAAATATAATTCAGGAATAATTTTTCTTACCGCACTGGAGAAAAATGAAGTTTTCAAGAAATCATTCCCGGTTAAACCTTATGCATACCTTTTCAAACCCATTGATCTGGATCAGGTGAAGGTGAGCATTGAAGTGGCTAATTACCAGAGAAACCTGGAACTTGCCAATGCCCGGATGATCATCGATCTCAAAAACGAGATGGAACAGCGAAAACTCGCAGAGCAGGAGAAAGATGCCCAGATGCAGGAAAAGCTCAGAAATGAATCGCGCATGAACCAGCTGCTGCGACAGAAGCACCAGATGGAAATGGACCTCATCAACCGCGAACTGGCTACTTCCTCCATTTTTATTTCCCAGAAAAACAAGATCATCGGGCTGATGAGAAAAGATATCAACCGCCTGATGCGTAAGGGAAAGATCGTTACAAAGGCCGAGATCAACCGGGTGCTGAAAAGCATCGATGAAAACGTAAAATTCGAGAATGACTGGTATCGTATCAAGGCTCATTTTGAAAAGATCTATCCAGAGTTCTTCGACCGCCTGCGTGAAAAATACCCGCAGCTTACCCCGAATGATCACAAGCTTTGCGCACTGCTTCGCATGAATCTCAACACGAAGGAAATTTCCCAGATCCTGAAGATCACCGGGCCCTCGACCGAAATTTCAAGGATCCGTTTGAGAAAGAAGCTGGATCTTCCCAAAAACGTGAACCTGGTGCAGTATATCTGCTCGGTATAAAAATTTCCCCTCCTTTTTCTCTGCCCGTCTGGGAGGAGTCAAAGGAGGGGATATTGTTCAACTGCTGGTTAACAGCTTTTTACGGATAGTTGCTTCCGCCACCACCGTTACCATAACCATTGCCGTTACCAGATCCTGAACTCGTGCTTTTCAGAAGCTGTCCCCGGATTTCTCCGTTCGGGAATGCCGCTGAATGAATATTGACGTAATAATTACCCGAGTCAAGACTGGCACGCTGTGCCGACGAAAGAGCTATAGAAGTGAAATTAACAGATCCAGTACTGTCGGTTGTAATGTTAATGGGAAAAACTACCGGTCCGGCTACCCCGGCAGCCCCGTGATGAATATGAGCTGCCGTTGGCTTCAGTCCTTTCCAGGTCACCGTTCCTGTCAACATGTTTCCAGAATTCAACGTAAAATTAACTGATCCTGTAGCAGCCGACTGATTTTGAGGCGTTTCCTGCTGACCATTCAAGGTCGCCTTATAGGTCGGATTACTACTGGGTGTGGGGTTGTTATCTTTGCTTTTACTGCATCCAAAAAAAATCACAGCCAATACAAGGACTGTGAATATTATCATCTTTTTCATAAAAATTAACTTTGGAAAATGATGACAAAAAAGATACCATATCTTCTGAAAAACAATGACATCCGGAATCTGTAAAATAAAAAAGGTGTCCTGTTAAGACACCTCATTTATTTATTCGTTTTGGAGAAAATTCAGATCTTATTCGTTCATCATCTCATCGGTCAGGGCCAGGTTATGAAAAACGTTGGAAACATCATCATCTTCTTCAATAATAT
>JBLNAN010000294.1:0-6423 GCA_050259355.1 Syntrophothermus sp.
GTGTTGAAAGATTTCACGATCTGGGCTTCTGAAGCATTCTGCGTTTTGAGCCGGTAGTAACGGTCTGAGCGACGCATGGCCTGCGTCATCAGGTTCATGATCTCTGTTTTCTTTTCTTTCTCGAACATGAACGGTGCATCGGGCACATTTTTCCAATGCCTGAAAAATTGCGGCTGTAGTTCATTCCCGAGATAATCCCTGACTGCATCCTCGGCATATTCCTGCATTTTGGAATTGATCGTGGTATAGATCCGCAAACCGTCGCGGTACAGATTGTAGGGCGTGCCGTCATCTTTCTGATGCGCCAGGCACCAGTCGCTTAAAACCCCCCGGAGGTATTCCCTGAAATAGGTTGCCAGCCCGGCGGTATGATCCTGAATGCGGAAATTCGACATGTCGAGCGGTAGCATTTTGATAGAATCATATTCCTGCTCTGTCAGGTAATCGTTTTTCTCCATCAGGTAAAGAACGGTATTCCTTCTGTCCTTCGATCGTTCAGGATTTCTGACGGGACTGAACCATGTGGGAGCTTTCAGCATACCGACCAGCGTGGCAGATTCCTCGGCGGTGAGCTCTGAAGGCATTTTGTTGAAATAGGTTTTCGCGGCTGATTTGATCCCGAACGACTGGCTTCCGAAATCCACCGTATTGAGGTACATGGCCAGGATTTCGTCTTTGGAATAGTTTCTTTCCAGTTTGATGGCCGTCACCCATTCTTTGAATTTGATGATGGCCGTTTCCAGAAAATTCCGGTCTTTTTTTCTCGGGAAGAGATTCTTGGCCAGTTGCTGGGTAATGGTACTGCCGCCTCCCCTTGAGGTACCAGTAACGACTCCGAAAACAACCCTGAAAATGGCTTTCACATCAACCCCTGAATGGCCTTCAAACCGGGCATCCTCGGTAGCGATGAGGGCATTGATCACGTTGGGTGACAGATCCTGATAACTAACATTGGACCGGTTTTCCACGAAATATTTTCCGAGTATTTTTCCATCAGAGGAAATGATCTCGGTGGCTAAATTGCTTTTGGGATTTTCCAGCTCTTCAAACGTCGGCATTTTCCCGAGCATCCCGAGCGATATGGCGGTGAAAAGCACGAATGTGAAAAGAATGCCGCCGATGGCCGTGTACCACATGCCCCGGATCACCTTTCCCTGGGTGTGCGAAGAAAGTCCGCTCTTTTTCTTTACCATTGTTTACCTGGATTCTTTTTCAATCCTGATGCCTACATCCCTGATGCCTTTCAGATTTTCAACCCGCATGGCCTGTTCAAGTTCAAAGATGTATTTCCCTGCCGGGCGTAAAACAACGCCTTTTTTTAATGCAAAACGGTTGTATTTCAAACTCCCTATGCCACTCCCCCGCCATTTACCGTCAGGATCCGCCAACATGCACTCGACCGTATCAACGGCGCTGATACCGTTGGGCAGCCGGGTATGAACGAACAGGTAAAGATTGCTGTAACCATAATCTGCATCATTTCTCACATTCAGGAAGAAGTTGTAACGTGAGAGCGTGTCGGTAATTGTGACGGTGAAGGTTTTTTTATCCCTGCTGTTCCAGGTGCCGTTTTCTATCACGGCATTTTCATCATAAAAGTGATTCTTGTCGCAACCATAAAAACCGGGGACCAGAAACAGAAATGCGGAATAAATGAGCATCCTGAACAGGCTGGTCCCTTTCTGAATATTTTTACTGTTTCCGTGAAGCTGCCGCGCGTTTTTCAACTGATCCCTGAACCTTGTATTTTACAAATTGTCAAATCGTGTCAGATCGTCCTGTCCGACCGTATTGTCAAAATCCTGCTTTGGTTCTGAAATGTAAGCAAAATCCTCCAGCTTATCGACAAGGTTTCCCTTTTTATTTTCCGCCATGATCTGCAGAACGTTGTCGAGAGGTATGGCAAGGAAATTAGAGGGATTTTCCTTGTAGGAATACCACATCAGTTTTTGAAAAATATCGGTTTTCTGACAAGTAGCTTCTCCTTTTTTTGTTTTTAGGATGGCATTGGCGTTGGGAAACTCTTTCAGTGCATCAACGTAGGTTTCGTATTCATAATTGAGACAGCACTTTAGCTTGCCGCATTGGCCGGCCAGTTTCTGGGGATTAAGTGAAAGTTGCTGAACACGGGCAGCGCCGGTAGTTACCGAATGAAACTCGTTGATCCAGGTCGCGCAGCAGATTTCCCGCCCGCAGGAACCGATCCCGCCGAGGCGGCTGGCTTCCTGCCTGGCCCCGATCTGGCGCATCTCGATCCGAACCTTGAACTCTTCCGCCATGATCTTGATCATCTCGCGGAAATCCACCCGGTCATCAGCTGTATAATAGAAAATCGCCTTGGTTCCATCGCCCTGGTATTCCACGTCGTTGATCTTCATCTGGAGCTTCAGCATCTCGGCAATAGACCTGGCCCGGTACATGGTGGTGTCTTCAATCTCCACCGAGGCCGACCATTTTTCAATGTCTGTCAGCCTCGCCTTGCGGTATACTTTCTTTACATCAGGAGCATCCGGGTTCACCTTCTTCCGTTTCATCTGGAAACGAACCAC
Organism: Syntrophothermus sp.; assembly: GCA_050259355.1. Lineage (GTDB taxonomy): Bacteria > Bacteroidota > Bacteroidia > Bacteroidales > FEN-979 > FEN-979. The sequence goes on from JBLNAN010000294.1 coordinate 2,550, forward strand.
CTCGCCGGCCATGCTGACAATACCAATATCATGACCCGGTGAAGCTTCAACAGCAATCATATCTCCTGTTTCAACAGTCAGATCAGGTGGCAGACGATAGAAATCTTTGCGGTTATTCTTGAAACGAACCTCGACTACATCAAAAGGTTTGCTGCCTTCAGGAAGCGGAATGTTCTCCATCCAGTCGAATGAATCAAACTTGCTGCAGCTGTGCTTGAAGCAGTCGTCATTCTTATGGTACAGCTTTGGCGGATGTCCACACCCCCTGCTAAAGAACGGATTAACGTTATTTTCCTGCGACCCTTCCATAAAATGTTGAAAACTGGTGACAAAAGTACGAAATAATACGATTGCCCTGAAAAGGTAATATTACTTTTTGACAGGTTGGGTAAACAGGCGGACGGCCTTGAGTGACAAGTCAAGGAAAAGAATTTGAGCCGAGGCATTTCTTTCAATGTGAAATATAGCTTCGTCGAATAATGTTTTGAACTGTTCCAGGTTGGAAAGGTTGATAAATTTGGAGATGTTCGTGAAAAATTCCTTTTCCTTTTCCTCAGCGATGATAATGTTACTGTTACCGGCACTGATAGCCCCACACGCGGAAACGGTTTTCAGTGCATAAGACAAAAAACCCTTTTGCTTTTCCCTTCCTGTTTTGGCAATTTCGGCTGCAAAAGCAACCAGTACGGGATATTTCCTGGCATAACAATCCAGCATCCATTGCCGGAAAGTAATAAAATTCTGATTTTCTTCCCCCTGTTTCAGAAATCTGCTGACCGAAACCCTGAGATTGCCTTTCGACTGCCGTGCAATGATCCCCGCTTCACGTTCACCCGCCTGGTACTTCCGGATCAGATATTCAGCAACATCGTTCACATCAAGCGCCGGTATTTTTATTAGCAGGGTTCTTGAACGGATGGTGCTGATGATCTGCTCGGGATCTTCGGCTAGGAGAATGAACAGCGTCTTTTCAGGTGGTTCTTCCAGTATTTTGAGGATTTTAGGGGCAGCTGAATGATACAGCTTTTCCACCATCCACAATATCATCACCTTGTATTCCGATTCATAGCTTTTATACGATAATGTGGTGATAATATCGGTGCAGTCTTCCGCATTGATGATCCCCTGCTTGTTTTCCATTCCAATGGCGTCGTACCAGTCCTGAAGTCCTACATGATAATCATTGCTGATCAGAAATGAGCGCCAATCCTCGATAAAGTTGATGCTCTTCGGCTTGCTCTTTACTTTTTTTGTAGTCGAAATGGGATAGATGAAATGCAGGTCGGGATGGATCAGTTTCTGGTATTTGATGCAGGAAGGACAAACGCCGCAGGAATCTGCTTTTGAAAGATCGCCGTCTACAGGGATGTGCCGGTTCTGACAGTTAATGAACTGGGCATAAGCGATGGCCAGGGCCAGTTTTTCGTTGCCTTCCGGTCCGAAAAACAACTGGGCATGGCTTACGCGCTGATCTACAACCGTTTTGACCAGTTTTTCCTTAATCAGTTGTTGTCCGGTGATATCCCTGAATAGCATTTGTGCAAAGGTAAAGATTTCCGGTCTATTCTTCTTGCCACTTGTGCATCCCTGCCAGGAGGAGGTTTACTTCACCATTTTCCCGGTCTTCACTACACCACCTCCGCTCATCCTGTAAAAGTAGATCCCATTGGCAAGAGAGGTGCAATCAAGCTGAACGGAATAATGACCGGGGGTTCTGGCGGATGATACAGGTTCTGAAATCAGTCTTCCGGTCATATCCATTACATGAATCCTGATTTCACAGGTCCGGAAAACAGTGTAACGGATCTCCGTTGTTGTCGATACAGGATTTGGAATATTTGGCTCCAGCAGGAAATAATCATTGGTAGCAACGAGATCGGTTACGCCGTTTTCGGTCGTACCTTCTTTGAGCACGATGTCATTAAATGGATCGAAAAAAAATGCCGCGGGTTGTTTTTGAAAAATCCAGGTAAAACTTTGGTTATTTATATCATTCATGATGCGGAAAGTCGTGTCGGAACTGTCGGCGAACACTATCCTGATCTCCTGCAGCATCGGGAAGAAATCCTGCTGGGTTTGTCGTGTATCAAAATGAACACGCCACTTTCCAACTGAATCCTGATCAAAATAATACGTATTCTGATAAATGGGATGGCCTGTCTGATAGATCCAGCTGTTGAAATACCAATCAAAATTGCTGGCAGTCACGTGGTTCACCACATTGTTGAAATCCCGTGTATCGGCATTTTTATACCGGAAATTGGTGTCGGAGGCATACGATCTCATTACTTCGAAGAACAATGAATCCCGGAGCATGTACCTCAGCTGGTGCAGCACGCACGCGGCTTTGGCATAGCTGATCCTGGAATTGAACAGAATACTGAAGGGAGGGGTATGAATGGCCCAGGCTGAATCTTTTATCGGCTGATTGGGCTTTTGCTTGTAATAATTCGACAAACCCACTATCTGGTTTTTGTAGGCCTGGTAATTCCCATCGTGCTGCAGCCAGAAGGCGGCACCCCAGGTGGCAAAGCCCTCGTTCAGCCAGATATCTGCCCAGGTTTTGCAGGTGATCATGTCGCCAAACCACTGGTGAAACAGCTCGTGCGAAACAATATCGTCTGTCCAGCAACTCTGACACAGACTGATCAGTGTCTGGTTCTCCATCCCGCCAACGTAAAACAAGTTGTTGTTCATGGAGCAGAATCCGTTCTTTTCGAATGGGAAATCCGTGAAATAGGTGGAATAATAGGTCATCATCTGCCGGCTGTTCTGCTCGGCCTGGTGCAGCAAAGGAATGGAATCGTCAGTATTGTAATAATAACGAACAGGAATACTGTCGCTGGGATTGGAGTTCTTGCGCCAGTATAGGATGTCAAGCGCCCAGCCCGCTTTCGATGAAACCACAACCAGGTAGGTCGACATGGGAAAATCACTTCTCCACTGCCAGCGGATGGTATCGCCGGTATTTATCGAATCAACCAGCAGCCCGTTCGATCCCAATTTCACATTTGCGGGTGTAATAGCGGTCAGCTCTGTCAATGCCTTGTCCGAGGGATGGTCGTTGCACGGGAACCATCGCCTTGCCCGCTCGGGCTCGGTATCTGTAAAAGCCCACCCGTTACCGGTAATAAAAGCCGAATCCTTTACATCCTTGTGCCGGTAGTAGATCCTGATGGAAAACAGTTGTCCTGCAGAATACGTCTGATCCAGATTGATAACGAGTGTATCCTGCTGATGGGTGAAGGTTCTCCCAGCCATTCCCACCGAATCTATGACCAGAGAATTATTTTCTGCATTCAGCCGGATATTCCGGCCGGAAACATTCAGTTTTACATCAATGGTCTCCACCGCGCTGAAAGCAGCCGGGTAAGGCGCCGAATAGCAGGAATACAGATCCATTTCCAGCCGGTACTTTTGAACATCAACGTTCTTCTGCTGTCCCAGCAGCAACTGGGAACAAATTCCAAGGCAAAAGGTAAATAACCATTTCATAGCGCCACAATTATGACTCTAATTTACGGAGTTTTCAAAAGTTTTATCTCTTCATTCATTATCCTTTTTCTGCGGATTCAGCGTGAAAAGATTACCAGGAGAATTCAATTTTAGAAATAAATCTCCGGAAAAGGTTCTTTCGTGATAACAGGCCGACCGGAGGGCAATCTGGGTATCAGCACGATGGCCTGTAAAACAAATCCTGCCTTCTTCTCTTTGGAAGTGACAAAAGAAATCTGTGACGTAATCGTCAGCGGAACAAAACGGATCAGGTTAGCCATAAGTTTTTTATAGCTTAATCCGTCTTTTTCAAAAAGGTGATATGTTTTTTGGAAATTTTTATTTGAGGACGATGATCTTTTTACTGTAAACTCCCTTT
>JBLNAN010000295.1:0-4388 GCA_050259355.1 Syntrophothermus sp.
GAGCATGCTTTTTCGTATCTTGCCATCAAAATGTCGTTGAAGGGGCCTTAAAAAGCATCTAAAAAGGCTGTTTTTATTGCAGTGAAATTGAAATATTTAGCAGAAGATGTTGGAAAAAATCAACGAAAATAGATTTTGGAAGTCCATTGTTATCTTTTTTGTTCTGATTTTAATGGCCGTCCTTTTTCAACTCTACCTGAATTGGAAAAATAAGCCTGAAAAAATTAAAACCTCCGTAGAAGAATCTATTTCAAAAAAAATCAGTTTACTTCATTTATACATGAACCTTCTGGAACAAAATTTTGTTTCAGGTTCAGAAAATCAGGTGGACATTCTCACTTCCGCCGAACTGAAAAGCATGGATGATGCAGGGCTTTCGGTTTATCTTTATTCTGATGATTCATTGGTTTACTGGTCAACCAATACTTTTTCTGCTCCCAATTTTTCCAGCCAGCAACCAAAAATCAGTTATCCCTCCTTTCAAAGAACCGTCAATGGCTGGTATATTATTTTCAGGCAGGGAAATCAAGACAAAATGGTTGAAGGAAGGATCCTGATCAAACATGAATATCCATTTGAAAATGATTATCTCAATAATTCTTTTCAAAATGATTTTCATGTCCCCAAAGGAACGATTCTTACCAAGGAACCTGGTAAACTAATGATCTTTTCTCCGGAAAAAAAATATCTTTTTAGTCTGAAGATTCCGGAGGAACCGCCAGTTTCCAGGGAAAACCAGTTATTTCTGTTTTTCCTGTATATCATGGCACTTCTGGTGCTTTTTACCTCCTGGTACCAGCTTTTATTTAATGTGAGGTACATTCGAACCAAATTACAGTTTATTTTGGTTTTTACAGCCGGGATTGTACTTGCAAGGTTTATTCAGGTTTCTTTTAAGATCCCGGATATCCTGTATAATACCAGTATATTCGGTCCAGAATCTTTTTCCTCTTCCTTTTTTTTCCCTTCACTCGGTGACTTTCTGGTCAATGCCCTTTCTTTTCTTGTTATTTCCTGGGTAATTTATAGAATGTTGCCAGGAAAAATTAACCGTCCTGAAAGTAATGTAAACACCTTCTTGCTATTTCTTCTGTTCCTGGTTATCCTCGCCGGTGAAGTCTTCGCTGCTGTTTACCTGTTGAAGGATCTGGTTGTAAATTCAACTATCCCATTTAATCTGCAGGACGTCTCCAGCCTCAACTTTTATAGTTTCATTGGTTTTGTAATAATTTCTACTGTTTTTCTTTCCCTGTTTTTCATTGGCATCCGGATCGTTGGCTTTATGACTATCCTGATGAGAATGAGAAATCGGAGATGGATAAAGGGTGTACGTCTCCGGAAGTATTCAGTTACTAACCTGGTAGGTTATCTCATTTTCTTTTCAGTTTTTGCCACGGGTACCCTGAATTATTATAATGAAAAGGTGGAAAAAGAAAAGCGGAAACTCCTTGCTATCAAACTTGCTGCTGAAAAAGATCCGCAAACGGAAATGATGTTTTCCCGGATTGAGCCTTCTATAAGAAACGACAACTTTTTGAACCATCTGCTAAAGGAGAATGTAGAACCGGATTCCATCATCCGGTATATGCGAAGACGCTATTTTAATGACTACTGGAATAATTTTTCTCTTCAGATAACGCGGTGTACGGAAGAAAGAATATTAAGGGTTCAGCCTCAAAACTACCTTGTTCAGTGCGATAACTATTTTCAAACCCTGATAAGGGCAATAGGTCAACCCACCATAAGCAGAGATTTTTATTTTCTGGATTATGGCTATGGATTTAAAAATTATCTTTTTATTTTTCCATACGAAGCAGGAGCAAATGATTCACTTAAAGCGTATTTTGAACTTAGTTCAAAACTGGTTTTAAAAGATCTGGGCTATCCCGAATTGCTGCTTGATAAGCGCCAGATCCAGTTTCCGGATCTATCCGGGTACTCCTACGCGTTTTATCGGCAAGGCAGGCTCGTTAACCGGGTGGGTAATTTTCATTACAGTATGAATCTGGCGGTCTATCCGGAAACCGGAAAAGAAAGCCAGAAATTCTTTTCAGCCCAGGGGTTAAACCATTACCGGTTCAACATTGATGAAAACCGGACACTCATCATCAGTAAGAAGGAAAACAATTTTTTTGATAAAATTTCTCCTTTCTCGTATTTGTTCCTGCTCTTTGGATTGATTGCCATTCTTTTTTACGTGATCATAAGTTTCCCGTCTATCTTCAGAAGTGACTGGTTTAGCCTCGGCGCACGATTGCAACTTACTATGAGTCTGGTACTTGTGACTTCTCTAATTATCATTGGACTATTAATGATGGTATATATCAACCGGTTCAATGTTCAGAAAAACTATGACAGCCTAAGTGACAGGGCACATTCCATGCTGGTTGAATTACAGCACAAACTGGGGAATGTTGATTCCTTCAGTACATCCAACCAGGACCTGGAAGAACTGTTAATGGAATTTTCAAATGTTTTCTTTTCTGATGTAAATATTTATGACACCAACGGGCGGTTGATTGCAACTTCGAGAAAAGAAATTTTTGCAGCAGGTTTACTTTCATCCCGAATGAATGGTGAAGCTTTCCGAAACATGGCTTACCGGCACTCCTCTTATTTCCTTACCAATGAAAAGTTGTGCAATAGCTCTTACAGTTCGGCATATATGCCGTTTTACAATGAAAAGAACCGTCTTCTTGCCTATCTGAATCTCCCCTATTTTACACGGCAGGAAGAACCTCGCCGGGAACTATCTTCATTCCTCATCGCATTTATTAATATTTATGTCTTCCTGATTATTGTCGGACTGGTAACTTCACTTTTTGTTTCAAAGTATATTACACGCCCGCTCCGGTTGCTAACGGCCAACATTGGAAGACTTGGGTATGGACGGAAAAACGAAAAACTTGAATGGTCCAGGAATGACGAGGTAGGAAAACTCGTTGAGGAATATAACCGGATGGTGAATGAACTTGAAAAAAGCGCTGGTTTGCTTGCACGGTCCGAGCGTGAAAGCGCCTGGCGTGAGATGGCCCGCCAGGTGGCACATGAAATCAAAAACCCGCTGACACCCATGAAGTTAAGTGTTCAGCACTTGCAAAGAGCCTGGAAAGACAAAGCACCAGATTGGGAGGAACGTCTAAGAAGATTTACAGACACAATGACTGAACAAATTGAAACACTGGCAGTCATCGCATCGGAATTTTCTGACTTTGCCAAAATGCCTGCAAAAGAAGAAGAAATGTTTGACATTCAAGATGTTATAGAAAAGTCAATAGCGCTTTACCGCGATATTGATACCGTCCATTTTATTTTCAACCATACCAACGGTCCTCAATATATCTTTGCTGACAGAAAACAAATAAACCGGGTTTTTACAAATCTCCTGAACAATGCCATTTATGCTATAGGTGATAAAAACGAGGGAATTATCACCATTTCTGTCGTGGCAGAAAATGATTCCGTTTTGGTTACTCTGTCCGACAACGGATCCGGGATTTCGAGGGAGCAGGCTGAACATATTTTCCAACCCAATTTTACCACCAAATCCGGGGGAATGGGCCTTGGACTGGCCATTGTAAAAAGTATCGTACAGGGTACCGAGGGTGAAATACATTTTCATTCGGAAGAGGGAAAAGGTACAACGTTCATGCTAAGGTTTCCATCTACAAAAAATATAACTTTGCAGCGATAAATTAAAAACATGAAACAACTGTTATTACTGGTAATCTTATTGCCATTCTTCATTTCCTGTACGCCAAAAAACAATAACATTTTTCAATACCACAAATTTCAGGGAGATACGTGGAACAGGTTTGATAAGGTAAGTTTTACCATTCCCGTTATGCAGCCCGGCAAATATGATGTTTTTCTGGAAGCTTATCATAATCAGGCATTTGATCGTAATGCATTTAGTATAAATATGATCATGAATACCCCTTCCGGGGAGGAAAGAATAAACGAATATAATTATGAAATGAAGGATAAGCTGGGAAAGTTCCGTACCAGTTGCACGGGAGATTCCTGCAAGATCAATATCGCACTGAAAAAGAGCATTATACTTGAAAAAGGCGAGCTAAAACTGGAGATCGAGAACCTTATACCCTATATCGAGACTTCCGGGCTAAAAGGCATTGGCATCAGGGTTATTCCTTTGAAATAAAATCTCTTCTGCTCGTATTTTATCCAGGGATATCTGTTGTTTTAACTCGGGGAGCCCTGCAAATTTCCGTTCATCACGTATTCTTTCTATAAAAAACACTTCAATCTCTTTTCCGTAGATATTCCCGTTAAAATCAAACAAATTAACCTCTATCGTAAGAACATGCTGATCCAGGGTGGGCCTGATACCAATGTTGGCCATCCCGTTATAGGAATCATTATCGTCA
>JBLNAN010000296.1:0-5753 GCA_050259355.1 Syntrophothermus sp.
CAATGAACATTTTTTTTTGATCATCACGCAACTCACGCGAGTTAACCGTTCACGAGTTTACGAGTTTACGAGTTCACGCGTTTACGAGTTCACGAGTTATTTTTCTATCTTTGCACCATCAAAACCAAACCTTATGACAAAGAAGATCTTACCCCTGCTGATCGTATCAGTGTTCATCATCTTTTCCTGTAATAACAACGCCTCCAAAGAGCAGGTTGCCAAAGCAGATACCGTTGCCGTGACGGTTGCCAATTTTGTTAAACAGGCCGATTCGCTGGTCGACAGCGCTGTTACCATTGAAGGAGTTGTGTCGCATACCTGCAAACATGGCGGCAAGCGCATGTTCCTGATCGACAACAACAACGACAGCGTGATGGTGGAAGTTATTGCCGGTGGCGATATTGCCAAGTTTGACGAGGCAATCATCGGCAGCAGGGTAAAAGTTTTTGGACTTCTCCGTGAAGAAAGGATTGACACCAAATATCTGAATGAATGGGAAGCAGAAGTGCTGAAACCCCAGGCTACAGAGGAAGCAGGAATACATACCGGGGCCAAGGGCCATGAAGACCGTTCAAAAGACGATAAGATCGCCCAGATCAACGATCTCCGCCAACAGCTGAAAGCCAGCGGCAAAGATCATCTTTCCAATTTCTCCATCGAGGCAACGTCTTTCAAGGAACTGAAATAAATGCAACGCAAAACTCTGCGGCGGTGGAATAATGCTTTTCACCGGGACATTGGTTATCTGAGCGTGGGCATGACGATCATTTATGCCCTTTCGGGAATTATCCTGAACCATTTCAAGTCGGGTGATTTCTCGCATCCTGACTACAGCAAATCATTTAAGGAATTTACCGTGTCGCTGCCGAAAGACAGCGTTGTGGATAAAGTCTACGTGCTGTCGGTGCTGAAAAACGTTGGAGAAGAATCCTCCTACAAAAGTTTCGTTACCGGAACCGGTTATGTCCAGATTTTCCTGACCAATGGTGCGGCCTACGTGGATCTCACAACCGGAAATGCCACACTGGAAAAGAAAACCGAAAGGTTCCTTATCCGGGAATTCAACCTGCTGCACTATAACAATATCAAGAAATTCTATACCTGGTTTTCGGATGTGTATGCAGTGGGACTGATTATACTGGCCCTTACCGGATTGTTTGTCCTGCGCGGCAAAAACGGCATTATCGGACGCGGGGCCTGGCTGACCGCCGCCGGAATCATTGTTCCGGCCATCATTATCATCCTTTATCACTGATCAGATCCCGGATGAGTACTTTTACCGCCATTGATTTTGAAACCGCGAATTCTGCCCGCAACAGTATTTGTCAGATCGGTCTGGTACGGGTGGTTGACGGGGAGATCTTTCAATATTTCTCTCAGCTGATCAGGCCACCTGATAATCATTATAACTACTGGAATACGAAAGTTCATGGGATCACTCCCCGGCATACACTTGCAGAACCCGCTTTTTACGAGGTGTGGCCGATGATCAGGGGATATATTGAGGATCAGCTGGTTGTGGCACATAATGTTTCGTTTGATGCTGGCGTTCTGCGGGCAACCCTTCAGTATTACAAACTCCGGGTTCCTGAATTCAAGACCGACTGTACCTACCGTCATTCGAAGATGAATCTGAAGAAAATGTGCGACTGCATGGAAATCGAGCTTTTGAAGCATCACGATGCCATGCACGATGCTATGGCATGTGCCCGGGCTTATATAAAAATCAGGGAGGGATTCAGATTTCCGGGTAGAAATCAGGCAATTAATCAGGAAAATTCCTGATTTATTTCATTGTGAATCAAATTTAATTTATATTTGCACCCCCGTTTTGACCAGAAGAATATCTTCATTATTAACATCATAACTATTTTATAAAAATGACAAAAGCAGAAATTGTAGCAGACATTGCCAATAAGACCGGTATTGAAAAAGTAGCCGTTCAGGCAACGGTTGAAGCTTTTATGGAAACTTTAAAGAACTCGATGATTACCGGACAAAACGTGTATTTAAGAGGATTCGGGAGTTTTGTAATCAAGAGAAGAGCTGAAAAAACTGGCAGGAATATTTCAAGGAATACCACCATCATCATTCCTGCACACAACATTCCCAGTTTTAAACCCGCTAAATCATTCGTTAGCAAAGTTAAAAACCAGGTTAAAGTAAAGTAAAGTAATCATTTAAGCTGAAAAATCATGCCCAGCGGAAAAAAGAGAAAAAGACACAAGATGGCAACCCACAAACGTAAAAAACGTTTGCGGAAGAACAGACACAAGAAGAAATAATGAATACCGTTACTGCCTTACTTACTTCGGGGCAGTAACGGTTTTTTCTCCCTCGCTATCGTCGCTTGCTACAATTCCTTAGGTCGTTAATAACCCCGGACAGCACGAGGCTGTCTCTTGGGCTCAAAAATATTAAGAGTGAATAAGGAATTAATTATTAATTCAGCCTCCAATGAGGTTGAAATTGCCTTGCTCGAGGATAAGCTCCTCGTTGAGCTGAATAAAGAGAAATCGAATAATGAGTTTGCCGTGGGTGATATTTACCTGGGCAAAGTCAGAAAGATCATGCCCGGACTCAATGCCGCTTTTGTGGACGTGGGTTACGACAAGGATGCTTTTCTGCATTATCTTGATCTGGGTCCCCAGATCAATTCTTTATTAAAGTACATCAAGCTCGGATCTTCAGGAAATATGATCTCCCTTGCCGAATTCAAGATGGAGGATGATATTCAGAAGAGCGGTAAGATCAACCAGGTGCTGAAACCTAACCAGCAGATACTGGTACAGATTGCCAAGGAACCCATCTCCACCAAGGGACCCAGGATCACCTCGGAACTTTCGTTTGCCGGGAGATATGTTGTTCTCATCCCCTTTTCCGATAAGATTTCTGTTTCTCAGAAAATAAAAAGTCCTGAAGAAAGAAACCGCCTCAAGCGACTTATCGCCAGCATCAAACCAAAAAATTGCGGTGTCATCATCCGCACGGTGGCGGAAGGTAAGCTTGTTGCCGACCTTGACCAGGACCTCCGTTCTCTCCATAAAAGATGGGAGATCACGGCCAAAAAATTCCCTTCTGCCAAGGCACCGGCAAAGGTCATTGGAGAAATGGACCGTACCTCGGCTATCCTCCGCGATGTGCTGAGCGATGATTTTAACAATATCATCACCAATGACCCGGTTCTTTTTGATGAAATCAAGATCTATCTTCAGAAAATTGCACCGGAAAAGATCAATATCGTTAAACTGCACAGTGGGAAACAAAACATTTTTGAGCAGTACGGTGTTGATAAACAGATAAAAAATTCTTTTGGAAAAACTGTTACGATTAAAAGTGGAACTTACCTGATCGTTGAACATACCGAGGCACTGCACGTGATCGATATCAACAGCGGTCACCGGGTAAACCAGGAACACAACCAGGAAACCAACGCGCTGGATGTCAACCTGGAAGCTGCCACCGAAGTTGCCCGCCAGCTCAGGCTGCGCGATATGGGCGGTATTATCGTGGTGGATTTCATCGACATGAGCCAGGGGATCAACCGCAGAAAATTATATGACAAGCTGCGGGAAGAAATGAAACGGGACCGCGCGAAGCATTCTATCCTGCCGCCAAGCAAGTTCGGACTGGTACAGATCACCCGGCAAAGGGTTCGTCCTGAAATGAATGTCCAGATTCTTGAAAAGTGTCCCACCTGTGACGGCACCGGCGAGATCAGACCCAGCATCCTTCTCTCCGACGACATCGAGAACAACATCAGCTATCTCCTCCGCGAACAGAACGAGAAGTCACTTTCCCTTCATGTTCATCCTTACCTTTATGCATACCTTACCAAGGGATTCTTCAGCACCCAGTGGAAATGGTTCAGAAAGTTCAAACTCTGGATCAGGATCGAACCTGAGACATCCTATCATTTTCTTGAATATCATTTCTTCAACAGCAATGGTGACGAGATCAAGATGTAAGGCAAAACATTCGGTTTAATATTTGATACTTTATATTTATGACAATCGTAGTGAGCGGCATTCGCCCGACAGGAAACCTTCACCTTGGAAATTATTTCGGGGCTTTAAAAAGTTTTCTCCGCATGCAGGAAGAAAATGATTGTTTTTTCTTTATTGCTGATTATCATTCTCTTACCACCCATCCTGCTCCAGGCGACCTTCATGGAAACGTGAAAACGGTGCTGGTAGAATTTCTGGCGTGCGGCGTGGATCCTGAAAAAGCTACACTTTACATCCAGAGTGATGTGCCCGAGGTTGCCGAATTGTATCTGTTGCTGAATATGAATGCATATATCGGAGAACTCGAGCGTTGTACCTCCTTCAAGGAAAAGATCCGTACACAACCCGACAACGTGAATGCCGGATTGCTCACCTATCCTACGCTGATGGCCGCCGACATCATCATCCACAGGGCCCACAAGGTGCCTGTTGGTAAAGACCAGGAACAGCATCTGGAAATGACCCGTACATTTGCCAACCGCTTCAACCGCATCTATAAAAACGAATATTTCCCCGAACCGGTCGCCTACACCTTCGAAGAAGCGCTGGTGAAGATTCCCGGACTGGACGGAAGTACCAAGATGTCAAAGTCTGACAATGAAAACAGCGCGGTTTTCCTGGCTGATACACCGGAAATGATCCGCAAAAAAGTAATGAAAGCCGTCACGGATGCTGGCCCTACAGAACCGAATCAACCCAAGCCGCAGGCGATTGAAAACATCTTCAACCTGATGAAGGCGGTCTCCTCACCAGAAACCCTCCAGCACTTCAGCGCATTGTACAATACCTGTCAGATCCGCTATGGCGACATGAAAAAACAACTGGCTGAGGACATGATTATTTTCACCGCACCCTTGCGTGAACGGATCAACGAACTCAATGCCGATACAAATTATCTCAGGAAAGTAGTGGAGATGGGAAAAGAAAAAGCCGGTGCCAGTGCACGAAAGACCCTCCGCGAAGTACGTGAGATTATTGGTTTTAAACCTTTTTAATGCTGAATATAAAACCTACCGAAACTGCAATTGTACAGGAAACAGCCATCCTGATTGGCCTGGCGACCCGCCAGCAACCCATTGAACAGGTGCAGGAATACCTTGATGAACTTGCTTTCCTGGTTGACACAGCGGGTGGGATTCCCGTAAAACGGTTCGTACAGCGCCTTGACCAGCAGGATCCCCGGACCTATGTCGGCAAAGGAAAAATGGATGAGATCAGACAGTTCATTGATGAGAATAAAACAGATATCGCTGTTTTCGATGATGAACTTAGTCCGGCCCAGATCCGCAATATTGAACGGGAGCTGAACTGTAAAATCCTGGACAGGAACAACCTGATCCTTGATATTTTCGCCCGCCGGGCCCGCACTTCCCATGCCCGCACGCAGGTTGAGCTCGCCCAGTGTGAATACATGCTCCCCCGCCTTACCCGGATGTGGACCCATCTGGAGAAACAACGCGGGGGCATTGGTATGAGAGGTCCCGGGGAACAGGAAATCGAAACGGACAGACGTAATCTCCGTTATCGGATATCTCTTCTGAAGAAAAAGCTGGAAGAGATTGACCGCCAAATGGTAACCCAGCGTAAAAACCGCGGTGCACTGGTAAGGGTAGCACTGGTGGGGTATACCAATGTTGGAAAATCCACGATTATGAACCTGCTCAGCAAATCCGATGTTTTTGCTGAAAACAAGCTGTTTGCAACGCTCGATACCACGGTCCGCAAGGTGGTCATTAATGAACTTCC
>JBLNAN010000297.1:0-3233 GCA_050259355.1 Syntrophothermus sp.
TTTAATATTTCATACATTATTTTTGCATAAAAAAGTAATATGCGAAAGTTGCTGGTTCCGTTACTCTTTTCTTCCCTTGTCCTGTTTTCGTGCAGCAGCAACAGTAATCATAACAGCAACAAAACAATTTATCATCTCGAAAAAAAGGGAGAAAGAATAGAGATGACCCAGGAGGAAAATGTTTTCCGGGTGCTGGAATTTCCAAAAACTCGCCAGGCTGCAAACTGGACCTGTGGCGCCAATGCCGTACAGAAAGTCTGTGCCTATTACGGAGACGACTACCGGGAGATGGATCTGGTGAAGCTGCTTCATTCTTCACCGGAATATGGTACAGCCCTGCAGATGATCATGGATTTTTTTAAAAAGCATCATTACAAGGCAGAACTGAAGGAATACATGACCATTGAGGATCTGAAAAAGTACACGGACCGGGGGATCCCGGTTATCCTGATGATCCAGGCCTGGGCACATCACGAGGCGGACCTGAAAGGGTGGGATAACGGGCATTTCACGGTATGTATCGGCTATACGACCGATGATCTGATCTTTGCTGATCCGTCGTTATACGGACTGGGCTTTATCCCGAAGAACAAGTTGATGGAACGCTGGCACGACACGGATGTTGATGATAAAAAATATTATCAGACAGGCATCGCCGTGTATGGTAAAAAGCCGAAATTTGATCTCCAAAAAATCGAGGAGATCTACTGATGAATTCCATCTGGAGCAGGAACTTTATTTTACTTACGCTTTCCAACTTCCTGATGTGCAGCGCTTACTATTCGCTGATATCAACCTTGCCTCTTTTCGTATCCGGCGTTCTTAAAGCCAATCACAGCATCGTTGGGCTGGTACTCGCCAGTTACGCGGTAGCGGCAATTGTGGTGCGCCCGTTTTGCGGATTCGGACTCGATTATTTCGGCCGGAAAACCATCTTTATTCTCTCCCTGCTGGTGTACGGACTGATCTTCAACGTGTACATTCTTGTTGCATCGGTCTGGTTCATGGTGATGGTGCGGTTCCTGCACGGCATCACGTGGGGTCTCACCTCCACGTCGAATTCCACGATCGCCGGGGACATCATTCCCGCGGAAAAGCGGGGAGAGGGATTTGGTTATTTCGGTGTTACCACCACGGCCGGAATGGCGCTGGGGCCGCTCATCGGATCGGCTATCCTCACCATGGGCGGGTATACGGCCATGTTCCTCGCGGGTTTCGGATTGAGTCTCATCAGCATGATCATGGCGGCCATGATCCGGTATCCAGTGTATCAGAAGAAGCCGATGGAATTCAAATGGGCGAAATTATTCGAGAAAAAGACGGTCATCCCCTCGCTGAACTTGCTGATCACCTCGCTTTCATATGGAGGGCTTCTTTCTTTTATCGCCTTATATGGTAAGGAAATCGGGATAAAAAATCCCTCCGGATTCTTTCTGATCTACGCGCTGGGAATTATCACCTCGCGGTTTTCGGCCGGCAAAGCAGTTGACCGCAACGGGCCGAGAAGAATCATCATCTTTTGTCTCACCCTGCTGATCATCGGGTTCCCTTTGCTGGCCCTGGTAAAAAACCCCTTCGGTTATTATTTCTCAGCCATCATTCTTGGTTTTGGAAATGGTGTGGTATGGCCCACCTTTCAGGCCATGGTCAATAATATCGTGGAGCCCGACAGACGCGGGGCAGCCAATTCAACAGCCTTTATAGCGATGGATCTGGGGATGGGACTGGGTATGATGCTGGCGGGAGTTATCTCGCAGTACTATTCGATCTCTGCAGCTTTTATGCTTTGTTCTGTCATCTGCACGGGGGGGCTGATATTTTTCCTCAGGGTCACCCTGAGACATTATCTGAAGATCAGAAATCTGCAGCAGCAGAACGTCTGAAAGTTAACCGTTTACTTTCCTGAACGCGGCCAGGGCAAATTCCCTCCACCGGTCTTTATGATCAAACGTTACCTGTACCCATTCTTTCATGGGCCTTCCCTTTCCGGAAGGATCAAACATTCTTGACTCCCCGAGTGCAAGCGCTTCTGCATGGTTCTGGCCGTCGAGTTTGAAAACCATGGCATCCTGAAAAAAGGAGATAAAAGCCTTTCCATTGATCTTGAAGCAGGGTTTGCCGAACATCTGGCTTTCGACGGCACCCTCGATGGAGCGTCCGGTTTCAAGGTAGAATAATTCCTGTGGTGACATATTTTAAAATCCAAGTGTTGCCTGGGCAAATATACGGTTGTAGCTGGTGTGACTTTCAAAAGTGCCCTCGTAATAAATGGAGAGCGCGAGTTTAGAAATAATCCGCCAAGTGAAGTTTACCTCTCCGATATGCTGAACCAGTGGATCCATTTCCTTGTTCGTGTACTGATAATCCACATAGCGGTAATTCAGACCTGTGTATATTTTTCCCCTGGCAAGATCTTTGGAAATGCCAAAACTGTAGATATTCCCATTTAGATAACCTGTTGAAAGCTTTGCCAGTGAAGCAGTTGCAGAAGTCTCCACTCCGGGAATGCGGTAGGTGACGAATCCATAAAGGTTTTTCCCCGGACGAGGGTCTTTCTGACGATACCGGTAGGATGAATTAATTCCTATGGAAAGCCGGTTCACGGGCGAATAGGTTGCAGATCCCAGAAATCCCTGGTACGTTTCAAAATCCAGTAGTCGGTCGAGGTAATTTTTATAAGTCTCGTAGTACACGGTATTTTCCCTGTTGTTGTAAGACACCGACAGGGAAAGCTTGGTATTCAGCCGGTAGCTCAGGGATAGAAAGAGATTGCTGAGTTTCAGCGTGGTGTAGGAACTGTACGTGCTGTCAATACTATTGAATTTCATACTGTACATATCCATTTCCGCTGTTCCGAAAAACACCAGGTTTTTCAGGATCGAATTCATGTGCTGCAGATAGAAATAACGGCGGTCGGTTTTGCCGGAATTGGTCTGGTTGATGAAGGCAAAGGTATTTTGCATCATTCCTCTTTTAAAGGATTTTTCATTGTACAAATATATTCCTGCCTGAAAAAGATCCGCGTTAAATCCATAGTCCCGGTAGTCAGGCCTGAAGCCTGCAATGATGCCGATGGACAAAGGTTTCAGCCGCAGTTCATATTGAATTCCATCACTGGCCCCCATGCTGGAAAGGTGTGGATTGATCTTTCTGCCCATCAGAAAAGAAGAAGATCTGAAATCTGCAGAGACATTGAAATTGTAGATTTTCAGATAAGCCGGAAGATTCTTGTT
>JBLNAN010000298.1:0-3472 GCA_050259355.1 Syntrophothermus sp.
CAGGTAGATTTCTGTGAGGATGGTTTCCGGGCGCTGGAACTGATGAAAAGCACCCGTTATGATTTGTGTATCCTTGACGTGATGATGCCCCAGATGGATGGCTTCACCCTTGCCAGGAAAATCCGTGAGACCGATGACGGAATACCCATCATTTTTCTCACGGCCCGTTCAGCGATGGAAGATCGTCTTACCGGACTGCGCAGCGGCGGCGACGACTATATTACCAAACCATTCAGCCTGGAGGAGCTGGTGCTCAAGATTGAAATATTTTTAAAAAGGAGAAATATTGTTGCTGCAAGGAGCCAGTCCCCGCGAACGATCGGAATGTTTGAGTTTGATCATCAAAACCGCCAGCTGATAGTTGAGGGAAAATCCTACCTTCTCACCTGGAAAGAAAATGATCTCCTGTTGTTTCTTCTGGAAAATGAAGGAAATATCGTAAAACGTGAAGATATCCTGAAAAAAGTATGGGGCAATGATGATTTTTTTGTCAGCCGTACCCTTGATGTCTTTATCTCCCGGCTGAGAAAAATACTCCGCTCCGATCCCGGCATCAATATCGAGAACATCCACAATACCGGCTACCGCCTGAAAATCACTGACAGCGCTGACTGAGTTTACCGAAGTCAGCTTACCGAAATCCCCGCTGACTGAGTTTACCGAAGTCAGCTTTTCTATGCTTAACTTAGTATTGTAAAAGATAAAAAGTATGGAAAAGAGAATGACAGCCGGACAGCAGCAAGAGCTGCTTGATATTCTGAGGAACCGCTTCGAAAAAAACATGAAACGACACAAGGGACTGGTATGGAAGGATATTGAGGAAAAACTGCTGGCAAACCCCGGGAAGTTATGGTCGATCGGGGAGATGGAACGCACCGGGGGCGAGCCGGATATTGTTGACCACGAGGCAGGTGGTTCCTGTGTTTTTTATGATTGTTCACCCGAGAGTCCCGCGGGCCGGCGGAGTCTTTGCTATGACCGGGAAGCACTGGAATCCCGGAAAGAAAACGCCCCGCGATATAACGTGGTGGATATGGCCGCGGAGATGGGTATTGAATTGCTGACGGAAGAAGCCTACCGTCATTTGCAACAGGCAGCAGGTCCTTTCGATGGCAAGACCTCCAGCTGGATTAAAACGCCTCCCGATATCCGGAAAGCAGGCGGGGCTGTTTATTGTGACTTCCGTTACGGCCATGTCTTCCTGTACCACAATGGCGCCTCGTCCTACTACGCAAACCGCGGTTTCCGCGGCTTATTATCCCTCTAACCAATAACTTTATAACTTTATAACCAATAACCCAATAACCCAATAACCCAATAACCCAATTCCTCAATAACCCAATAACCTAATAACCTAATTACTCAATTACCTATAACCCAATAACCCAATTACCCAATTACCCAATAACCCAATTACCCAATTACCCAATTATCCAATTACCCAATTACCCATCGCCAACTCCCTCAATACCCTCCCTCATCTTCCTGGGCAATTTCATCAAAACCAGCGTGTACGATTTTTTCAGAAACGACTTCCACTCGCTGTTGCTGAAAACGTCCTCATCAAGTACTTTCACCCACATCATCCTGGCAAAATACGGCGCCTGAATGATCCTGTCGTTTTCAGTCAGATCGTGAAATTCTTCTTCCGTTACTTTAAAGGCCACCCCAAACGGGGGATCAAGATCAGCCAGGCAAAACATCTTGCTCCCCACTGAAAAAACAAGGTTATTGCCCCACTTGATATCTTCGGTAACACCCGGAAGGGAACAACAAAAATTTCTCAGATCTTCGATATTCATGCTTTAAAGTTAATACTTTTACTTCTTCCAAAATGTTTAATGCTTCCCGGAAAAATATCATTGTTCTTGTTATCAGGGCATTAAATGACTTTTATGAGAAAAAAGATACTCCTTCTTATATTGCTGCTTTCAGGCTCGCGGGTTTTTGCCCAGCAGGACATCCTGTTCACCCAGTACATGTACAACAAGATCGCGTTAAATCCTGCCTATGCCGGAAGTCAGGATATTTTCACTGCCGATCTTCTGGGCCGTTTCCAATGGGTGGGGATTGAAGGAGCACCCCGGAAAATTTCGTTCACCGCGCATACCCCCCTCAAGAACCCCCGTATCGGGGTGGGGATCAATAGCTACCGCGATGAAATCGGACCGTATACCGATTATGGCGTTACCGGCGTTTTCGCCTACCGGATACTGTTTAGCGCGACCAAACTATGTTTCGGTATTTCAGGCGGGATCAAGTACGCGGGCATTGACTGGTCTTTATTGAATCCAAAACAAGCTGAAGATTTCCAGAGGATCGGCCAGCCCAAAAGCAAAATCGTTCCGGATGTTGATTTTGGCGTGTATTATTATGGCCGGAATTTCTACGCGGGATTGTCTTCAAAACACCTGGTTCAGAGCCAGATGTATGTAACCGACGTGGGAATCGATGATACCAGGAGCGCCACGTCCACCAAGCTCCTTCGTCATTTTTACGGCATGGCCGGCGGGGTGATTCCCCTCGGTGATAACATGGTTTTCGTACCCTCGTTACTTTGTAAATATGTGCAGAATTCGCCCTTTCAGGTTGATCTGAATGCCAGTTTCATGTTGTATGATGTGTTGACCCTCGGCGTTTCCTACCGGACCGCGAATGCCCTGGCCGTCCTTGCAGAAATCAATATCACGAAAAACCTGACACTGGGATATTCGTATGATCTATGGTTTAATTCACTGGAAGCCTATAATCATGGATCACATGAAATCCGCCTGGGCGCTAGCTTTGATCTTTTTGATAAAGACCGCATGCTGACCCCGAGATATTTCTAATTTTTTCAAAATGATTTACATGAATAAGACGCATTTCCTTCTTCTTGCCCTCTTTTTCTTTACCGCCATAGCTACCGCACAGATAAAAAAAGCCGAAAATCTGATGATGTTGTTCAATTATTCAGAGGCGGGGAAAATACTTCAGAAGGTGGTGGAGGAAAACGATCCTGAAACGATGGATAAAGCTTCTTTGCTGCTGGCAGAATGCTACCGGAAGCAGAACGCTTACCTGCCCGCGGGGGCGTGGTATGCAAGGGTGATTGCATCCGGTAATGCCACGCCAGAAACGTATTTTTATTACGGGCAGATGCTCAGGGCGACCGGCGATTATGACCGGGCAAAGAATATCTTCCTGAAATATGATTCCGTGAGCGGCAACAGCAATGGAAAATTGTTTGCTTCTTATTGCGACAGCGCCATCCGCTGGAAATCCGCCAGACCAGTCTACACGGTTACAAATGCGGCCGCGCTGAATTCCGGGGTTGCAGACTTCAGTCCCGTGTTTTATGAAAAAGGAATCGTGTTTACCAGCGACAGGAACGTGCCGGAGAAAAAAGGTGGAACGTATGGCTGGACAGGCAACAGTTATCTCCATCTTATGGCGGCCGGTCCGGCTGGAGATACTGCTTTTGATGCATTCG
>JBLNAN010000299.1:0-3286 GCA_050259355.1 Syntrophothermus sp.
GGTTTTGTGCTTTCATGCAAACCGGGGCCCCTCTTGGAATTGCCCTGGCTGCCATCGTGGGTGGTTTGCTTGCCCCCGTGATCGGCTGGCGCTATTGCTTTTTTATTTCGGTATTACCGGCCATTCTCGTGCTGTTTATCCGCAGGCACCTGCCCGAATCCGACATCTGGCTGAACCGGAAAAAAGAAAATATCTTAAAAGGTTCAATGGTTCTCGAGAATTTCAGTCAGTTTGGCAGGTTGTTCATGAAGGAAAACAGGAAATTTTTCCTGCTTGGCCTGGTACTCGCCATATTCGATATGTCTGCCTACTGGCTTACGTATTCCTGGATGCCCGGCTATTTACATGCTGAACGTCATTTCAGCCTCACCAAATCGGCTTACTGGATACTGGTTACCCAAACCGGGGGATTTCTGGGGTACCTGCTGTTTGGTTTCATTGCCGACCGCCTGGGAAGAAGGCCCGCTTACAGCATCTATTCGGTAATCATGGCTGTAGGACTGATCATGGTTACCGTATTCTGGAATATCATAGCCCGGTTTCCGCCGGTAATACTGGGATTCATGTTCATGGTAGGATTCGGGACGGGAATGTTCGGCGGTTTCGGATCACTATTTTCAGAGATTTTCCCCACTTCGCTGCGCAGCACGGCCATGGGATCGGCCTTCAATCTTGCCAGAGGGGTACAGTTTTTCACACCGGTGATTATCTCAGTGATCGCGGTTCGCTTCGGACTGGGAGGAGGAATTGCCCTGGCTGCCTTCTTCGCTCTCCTCACCGGCGCCTGGGTGTGGACTTTCCCGGAGACAAAAGGGCGGAAGCTTTATGTGGGTGACTAATACTTCTTTTTCTTCTTTTTCTTCGTGGTTGAGAAAAATTTTTTCTGCGTTTTCTGCGAGAAAAAAGTCCATTACAACCTTTTCACAAGTTTCTCCACCTCGATCTCGAAAGCGCAGCGAAAATGTCCTTCCGGGCACTTCCGGAAGCCATGAAGACCGCAGGGGCGGCAATACAGTGGCGTGGAAATTTCTGCAACCGAACGGTCATCCGACAGGGGACCAAAACCAAAGTCCGTGATGGTTGAACAGAAAATGGCGGTTACCGGGGCATTTACTGCAGCAGCAAGATGCATGGGCGCTGAATCGTTGGTGAAGTTCATCTTCGCATCTTTCATCAGCGAGGCAGACTCCAGGAAAGTAAGCCCGCCGGCAAGATTTTTTATGTTTTCATGACCGCTTTCGCGGATGATGCGGTCACAGAGTTCCCGGTCATTCGGGGCCCCCAGGCAATAAACCGTTGATTTTTCATCGACGTACGACAATAACTCCACCCATTTCTCAGCCGGGTACTGCTTCGTGAACCAGAGGGAAGCAGGTGAAATGGTATAATAGGTGCCTTTCTTCAGGCCCATCATCTTTGCATGAACTGCCGGCGTGGGATAAAGCGCGGGTTTTTGTACCGAATCATCTGTTATGGAAGCGATCAGCGAGAGATTTCTTTCAATTTCATGGGTTCCGTCCCCGATCTTGTGTTCAAATTTTTCGGTAAAGAGAACAGAAAATGGATTTTTCTTAAAACCAATTCTTCGTTCTGCACCCGATAATCCGGTGAGAATGCCTGTCGAGCCAAAGCGCTGAAGGTTGATCACCAGGTCATATTTTGTTTTCCTGATTTTTTTAAGCAGTGAAAAAAGATTCCTGTTTTTTCTTTTCTTTTTATCCCAGATGAGGATTTCATGAAGGAAGGGATGATCCCTGAACAGTTCTTCCATTCCTTTTTTTACCAGAAAATCTATCTCTGCTTCTGGAAAAAATACATGTAACTTTTCCGGAACCGGCGTGGCAAGAATGACATCTCCGATGGATGCCGTTTGTATGATCAGGATTTTTCTCATTTACACCGGAACATCAAATTCGCGAAGCGCCTGGTTGAGCGAAGTTTTAAGATCGGTGCTTTCTTTTCGTTTCCCTATGATCAGCGCACAGGGAACCTGGTATTCACCGGCATTGAATTTTTTGGTATACGATCCCGGAATCACCACCGAGCGTGAAGGCACCCTGCCGGCATATTCGACGGGGTTTTCTCCTGAAACATCAATGATTTTTGTAGACTTCGTCAGCACCACGTTTGCACCCAGCACTGATTCCTTTTCCACGAGGACCCCTTCCACCACGATACACCTTGACCCGATAAAACAATCATCCTCGATGATCACGGGTGCCGCCTGCACCGGCTCCAGGACGCCACCGATCCCCACTCCGCCGCTCAGATGTACGTTTTTCCCGATCTGTCCGCAGGAACCCACCGTGGCCCAGGTATCCACCATCGTGCCTGAATCAACATAGGCGCCAATATTGACATATGACGGCATCATGATCACCCCGGGTGCCAGAAATGCGCCATAGCGGGCAACAGCATGCGGAACGACCCGGATACCAAGCTTTTTATAATCTTGCTTTAATGGAATCTTGTCATGAAACTCCAGGGGACCTGCATGGGTCACAGACAGCTCACAGATGGGAAAATACAGGATAACAGCCTTCTTAACCCATTCATTCACGACCCATTGACCGTTATTCTTTTCTGCAACCCTTACCGTTCCTTTGTCGAGGGCCTCAATAACGCTGAAGATGGCTTCCCGTGCCGACTTTTCTTTTAATAATTCACGATTTTCCCACGCCGATTCGATTACCGGCTGAAGATCTTTTATCATGTGGATCAATTGCGTGTTACTCTTCTTGCAAAAGTACGGTTATCAGTGGTAATAAAGGAAAGGATATACAAGCCGGGTGCGGTTTCAGGCAGATCCTTTAACATGAAAATTCCTGACTCATTGATCTGCCGGTCCATCAGAAGTCTTCCGGTAAGATCAAACATTTTCACGCCCGCGAGCACGAACCCGGGATCAACGGTTATGGTCAGCTCATCATGGAAAGGATTGGGCGTCACGCTTGCGCCGGGTCTGGCAGCTTCCGGAACCCCCGCGCCCGAAACCACAAAATGCCCCACCATCTGTGGATGGAGCGTACAAACATAGGTGTAGGTCCCATTTACCATGGGGATATACATCTGGGTCTGGTTGTAAAGATCCAGCTCGTAATCCCAGTCAAGCGCATCAGCAGGTATGGTGGTGGAGGTTGTGGTATGTGTTCCTCCTTCCCATTGCCAGACAATGGTATCACGGGCCGAAACGTGGGTGAGATTGGAAGGGGAAAAACTGTAATCGCTTACGGTAACAATCCATTTTTTTGCCTCCGATTGCATTGAAACAAAGAATAATAGCACC
>JBLNAN010000300.1:0-5803 GCA_050259355.1 Syntrophothermus sp.
TACCTTCACATCCAGGCCTTTCAGCATTCTGCTGATGGTAGCATAGTGCTGAGTGGCAAGGATCTCGGTGGGGGCCATCAAACAGGCCTGGTAACCATTGTCGAGCGCGATGAGCATGGTCATCAGCGCTACCAGGGTCTTTCCACTTCCCACATCTCCCTGCAAAAGCCGGTTCATCTGTTTTCCCGAGCCGAGATCGGCTCTGATCTCCTTAATCACTCTTTTTTGTGCCCCGGTAAGTTCAAATTTCAGATAATGATGATAAAAGTCATTAAGGAAATCTCCCACTTTTGTAAAGGTAAGTCCTTCAATCTTTTGAGCTCTTGTAAATTTTTGTTTCAGCAATCTGAGCTGAATGTAAAAAAGCTCTTCAAATTTCAGCCGTACCTGGGCTTTTTGAAGGATATCATGGCTCACCGGGAAATGAATCTGCCGGAATGCCTCTTTCCGGGTGATAAGTCTGAATTGTTCTAGAATATGGCCCGGGAGGTTTTCAGGAACCTCAAAACGTTCATTTTCCAGTAGTGCCTGCATCAGCCGGGAGATGCCCTTGCTGTCTAGTCCCCGCGACTTGAGCTTTTCAGAAGAATTGTAAAGCGGACGAAAACAGTCGCCGGCCACGGGTGATTGCCGCCCCGCGAGTTCCAGTTCCGGGTGAACGATATTGAGGATCCCGTTAAAAGCACTTACCTTACCGAACGCGATAAACTCTGCCCCCGGCTTTACCTTTTCCACCACCCACTTTATTCCCTGGAACCAAACCAGCTCAAGGCTTCCGCTTTCATCCGACAAATGAGCCACTAGCCTCTTACCCCTTCCGGTACCAATAACACGTACCTCACTGATTTTTCCTTTTACCTGGATAAAAGAAGAATCTTCCCTCGCCTCAGCTATACGTAAGATCTTAGTCCGGTCAACATAACGATAAGGAAACAGTGAAAGCAGTTCGCCAAAGGTAAATACCCGCGCTTCCTTCTGTAATATCTCTGCCCTGGCGGGACCAACGCCTTTCAGGTATTCAACCGGAGTTTCAAGAAATCCTTTCTGGATCATTATTATTTGATGGGATGAATACAAAGTTAGGGAATTCGTGAACTCGTGAACACGTAAACACGTAAACTCGTGAACTCGTGAATTCGTAAACTCGTGAATTCGTAAACTCGTGAACACGAATCAAAAATCAAGAATCAAGAATCAAGAATCAAGAATCAAAAATCTGAATCATAATTCATAAATCATATCTCATAAATCAAAAAAGGGTCATCTCTGTCTGAGACAACCCTTTAGTTTTTCAAAACGTTTTTTTAATATTCCCAGAGGCTGTGTTCAAACTGGAACAGGGTTGTTTTGGCCCTTTCTGCTTCCATCAAGGCATCCACGCCCAGCGCGTAATCGGCGATCTGACGGTCGTAGACGTTTTCTTCCTTGTAGATGTAGCTCTGGAACATCCTCTTCATGAATATATCATCATAAGAAAGACGTGCTGCTGAACCATTGTACAGGTTGAACTGCTCCATCTTTGCAAATAATGGCCTGCATTCCGGGAAATAGACCCAGAACAGGGGTTCCGGTCCACGGTAGTTGCCATTCTCATCATAGTTATCCTTTACCGGGCATATTCCAAGGATACGTACCTCCTGAACGGATCTTTGCTTGTCAAAAACCCAGTCTTCCTTGATCCTGAGTTTTTTCACGTCAGAAGCATAAAAGGATTTCGTGATGATGGTATCGAATTCTTCATCAGGATTATCAGGCCTTTTAAGAGTAACCTTCTGGGCAGACTGCAGTTTGCTCATCAGTTCGGTAAACGTTATCGGTACAAGGAACTGGTCGGAAGTTGCAGAATATGCCGTGATGGTGCCTTCCTGGAAAGCATCCAGCAGGATCTGTACAAAACTCTTCCATTGTCCCTGCGGTTGCGTAGGATAGTAGAAGGGCTGGTTCATTTTTTCCCTGAGGTCGATGGTGCGCCATATTCTTCTCGACCAGATCACATCCGCTTCCCTTAAGGGTACATAGGGAATAGGTGCCATCTGCATCGTGGCAGTACGGTCATAAATACCATCTCTCGGAGGAGCCTCAAGAACCTGGGCCTTTGCATTTATTCTTAAACCGGCGATCATCACCGTTAAAAGAACCAGAAAGAGTGTTTTTTTCATTGAAACCTCCTGAATATTATTACTAGTTGATTTTCAAAATAAAGCTGGGGATGTTACGGTCACCGTCAGGTCCCCTTACCGTGATATTCTCAATATAGATTCGTTTGTTCTTCTTTGCATTTTGCAGCCTCCCGATGATTTCAGAATTGAACCTGTTACCGTTTACTTTCACGGTTTGAACGTCCCCACCCTGATCCGTTACAAAATCAAATGAAACCACCTGAAATTTCAGATCAAAATCGAATCCAACAGGCATTTCACAAATTACGTAGGGACTGGCGAGCAGCAGGTTCTTTGCAATAAAACCATCTCTCTTGCCAGCAATTTTAGCTTCAGGGTCAGGAACACGTTTCAAACGAGCCGTGTAATTTCCCATTGACTTTGCCTTTCCGCTGAATACCGCGCTTACATTGATAACTGCTTCCTTGGCACCGGATTTTGGCAGATCATAAACGATAAAGCCTTTTCCTTCCTGGCGGATTTTCCCGACAGAAATTGAGGGAATAACCTTTTCAGGACTTCCGGGAACAGTAATATCAACAGGGTTGTCTACACCGATATAAAATACATTCATTTTACTCGGGGAGATGGTAAGACCAGGTTTTGCAACAATAAACTCATCTTTGAAATGGAAAGTGAGGGTATCGCCAAGAGGACTTATCATTTTGATAATACCTGCATATTTCTTTAAACCTTCGCCGCTTCCGGGAAGTTTAAGACGTACAACACCGTTCTCACTCGTGAGGGCAGTTGCGTTTTTGAAATTTGCAGGGGTCAGGGTATCCGCGCCCATCATGTAGCTAACCATGGGGTTGGATTTGGTATCATAGGCAGCAACAACGATTTCAGCATCATAATCATCTCCTAAAAAGACATAACGGCTTTTCGGGATGACGCGTGCATCAATTTTGTCATATTTGAAATCTTCCGCGGAGATTGAACTCAACAGGTTGTTGGTTACATCAAATTCGGCATTGAATACTTCAGCCTTAATTTTATTCAGGATGGTAACGTCAGCGGCCAGGATCGTGCGATAGAAATTGTGCATTTCCCAGTTCTGTTTTTTACCGTCCATGTCATAATAAGGTCCTTCGGTATCCAGACCAATTTTCAGATTTCCGCGGTATTTTTCGTCAACGAGGCCAAGAAGTTGATTTCTGTAATCAACGATCCGGTTTTTCAGTTTTCTGGCTTCACCGCTTGAACCATCATGAGATTGACCTATAAAGAAGGTGGTACCTCTGTCATAGTTATCTTTCCTTTTGGTATCCTTCAGGGGAACTTTCGTTGCAGCCTGGTAGGATTCCATACCATCGGTGATCTGAATAAGAGTGTATTTCAGACTATCAATGTAGGCAGCCATTCCATTGGACAGGGTGTGGGCTTTTTGTGCTTTATCCCAGAAAGGTTTTACTTTTCCGGGGTTAAGCTGATATTGGATTTTAAATTTAGAATAAGTGTTATCAAGCTTTTGTGCGAAATTCTCATTGGTAGTTTCCATGCTTTCATTCACCAGAACAAAAGCATCAAGGATTTGTTTAGAGACATTCAACGCGAGTAGTGCCGTGAGGACAAGATACATCATCGCGATCATCTTTTGCCTCGGGGTCTCCTTATATCCAGCCATTTAGTATTAATTTTATTTAGTTGATAAAACAGGATTGTACCCGCGATTATTTCATCGTCACATTCATTGCTGAAAGCATGTTGCCATATACCTTGTTCAGGGCAGCAATGTTCTTGTTGAGGGCTTCAACCTCATCTTTGAATTGTGTTGTCTTGGACAGGGACTCGTTCAGCTGGCCGGCAAGTTTTCCAAGAGATTCGTTCACCTTGGTGGTAGCCTGCATCTGCTCGTCTGAATTCTGGAGGTGAAGTTCATACAAGGCGTTCAATGCTGAAAGGTTATGAGAAACCTTCTGCAGTTGCTTGTTGAAATGTGTTCCCTCGATGGTTGAATTATTCAGGGCTTCAGCAGTTTTCGTAAGAATATCAGCAGATTCAGTATATTTCTGAACGAAGGTGTTGGCTGAAGTAGTGATGGATTTCATGCTCGTGTTGAAATCCTTGCTGAAATTGATTTCTTCCTTGATAGATTCGGAAGCCATTGCGTAGGCAGAAGAAAGCGCGGCAGCGTTTCTGTTGACAGACTGTATGCTGTTAACATGTTCTTCTTTGGCAGCGAGCTCCGTTTCAAGGCTTTTAGCAGTCTTCTTATAGCTGTCACCCAATATGGAGGCAGATTCGGTTGCCGATTTGACGGTTGTAACGAAAGTATCGTTCGCCACGGCAGCATTGCTGACATTATTGAGTTGAGAAGTGGTTTCGGTAAGATTTTTCAAACCGGTTCCGAGACTTTCGATAAGTTCAGGACCGATCTTCGCCTTTTCCAGCATTTTATCCAGTTCGTTGGTTACGCTGTCTCCTTGTTTGAAAGCGCCCATCGGCTCACTGTTCTCATCCTGATGATAAATGCCAGCCAACTGCGGGTAAACCAGGCTCCAGTCTGGTTCTACGTGAGGTGGTTCGAAGGCTGAGAAGAAGAAAATGATTGACTCTGTTCCCAAACCAACAATCAGCATAATATCAGCACCCCAGTAATGGTTGATCTTGAAAAGAGCTCCCACGATTACTACCGAAGCACCAATACCATACAACTTTGCCATGAAGTTGCGGTAACCTCTTGACCGAACTAAAGAAGCTAGACCCATAGTTTTGAAAAATTAGAAATTTTAAGAATTAAGTTAGAATAGTGATAAAATATTAATTATAAATTTTTGAAGCACGGGCAGGATTATCATCCTTCTGACGTCCGAGGAACGGCTGTACGCAACGGAATCCTACATAGGCTTTCGAAGTATCCTGGTATTCATATGATCTGCTTGAAACCTTCAGGAAATATGCTACATCTTTCCAGGATCCGCCGCGGGTGACTTTTCGTTTCATTGCAGGAGGATCAGTATCTTTTGCATTGTAGGTATAGTCAGGATTCAGATCCCAGGTAAAATTGTAGGAGGAAGGATAGAACGCCGAACGTGTCCATTCTGCAACGTTACCGGCCATGTCGTAGAGGCCGTAGTCATTTGACGGATAGTGTGCCACGATAACGGTTGTTGCACCACCGTCATCAATATAATTACCGCGGAGAGGTTTGAAATTGGCCAGGAAACATCCCTTGTCGTTACGGGTATACGGACCGCCCCAGGGATAGGGGTTGCCATCATAACCGCCTCTTGCTGCCCATTCCCATTCAGCTTCGGTAGGCAGGCGGAATTCGCTGACGGAAGATTCGCCTTTCCGGCCATACATGAAACTGTTTTTCAGTTGTGTTCTCCAGATACAGAATGCATTCGCCTGCTTCCAGTTCACGCCAACAACGGGATAATTGTCATAGGCAGGATGCCAGAAATATTTTTCAGTCATCGGATCATTGAAGGAATAGACATAATCGTGTATCCAGCAAAGGGTATCAGGGTAAACATTGATCACCTCTTTGCGAACATAAACTGAACGGTCTTTCAAACCTTGTGGACGGTTGGCAAGACCTGCTTCCTTGGTATCTCCCTGCCCGCCGAATTCTTTGCGTGCGGCAGCTTTGAGATCAACAAAATAATACTCGTAATATAATTTTCGGGTATCCAGTT
>JBLNAN010000301.1:0-3807 GCA_050259355.1 Syntrophothermus sp.
ACATACCTGGGGCTTGGGTCTTCAGGTCAAAATTCAGATCATTTGATCCTGAAAGATTCTGAACAGGTCTTCCCTGAAAATCAATAATTTCAGCGCTCAGTGCCTGGTGATTTTGATTGGAAACAGTCAGCAAATCAGTACAAGGATTTGGATAAATTTTTATTCCCTGGATTTTCAGATCACCAGTACCCGAAACAGAATCGGTGAAGGTAAGGTTGTCAACGTACAGGTAACTGGCAACAGCAGTTACCGCTCCGTTGGCATTGCTGGCTGAGAGCACCACCATGGCACTATCCGGATGTTCATTGGACAGGTAATCGATGGGAATGGAAAAACTCCTCCACGACATCACCATTCCTTCCAGAACAAAATAGTTGAATGCGATGGTATCTCTCGCGGTGCCGTTCCACTTGGTCAGCAGCACCGATATATACCCCATATCCTCGCCAAAGGCCATATACTGCCAGTTGCCATTCAGGCTCTGCGGCCTGCCGGTAAACGGGAACCCTGAAACAGGCTGGAAGGTAGTAGAATTTAATTGACCACTGACCGCAATCCCCGGAACAATCCCCATTCCTGCCACCGTGTTGGAAATAAGTTTCAGGTATGCATCTCCAGGATTTCCCGGCGAACCTTTCAAACAAGTATAGGTACCCCCCTGGGTCGTCGCCGGATTGGTGTTTCCCCATCCGTCAGGAACACTGTAGGTTCCCATGTTGTTCCAGGTTTCAAAGCCATTGTTGGGAATCTGCGCGGAAACGGGCAGTGCATAAAGGGCTACAAGCACGACGGTGATTATTCTCTTCATCATAAGGATTGGATTATTTGATTTTGGGTCCCAGGTTAAAATCATGGGAAAGGCTGACAGCAAAAGAATACCGCGGGGTTAGCTGTACCAGGTTATTGGAATAATTGTAATATTTGTACACCGGGATGTCATACAGAACGGAGAGATTCCATTTTCCGGCAATGGAATAACTGATCTGGGGTGTGACGGTTACCAGTTCATAACCGCTGTTTTCTCTTTTCAGGATATTTCCTTCAAGGGATTCATAATAATCATGACTCTTCCATTCACTCCTGATTTGCAGTATTCCGAAAAGGTTATTCACGATTTTTTTTGATGCAAAAACTGAATTCATCAGGATGTTTCCGTAGCGGTAATTATCCTGGTTGGCAAAATTGTAATCATACTTGTTTATGGAAAAGATCCGCAAGGTAAGGTCGGGAAAACCTTTGTTAAAAAATACAAGTCCTGAAATACCAAAAGCATGTGTGGAGGGCTGAACATCGGGATTAAGCGTATGGCCATCCTTCATCTGAGGCTCAAAAGAAAACGGATACCTGACCCCAATCCCGCCTACCAGCTCGATTTGCCGGAGCGGTTTTTCCACGAAACCATACTTGAACGTCAAACCTCCGTTTGACAATCCATATCCCGTTTCAGCATAATCATTGATCTTCAGAACCTGTGTCTTATTGAAAAAATATCCGAAATCAGCTTCAGCCGTGAGCCTGCGGGTTATTCCATATCCGAAAGTGATACCGCTGAAATTGTAATAGGCATTCTTCAGAAAAGTGTTTTCCGTTTTTTCATTTCCCTTGTAATACCGGTCTGAATAACTGTTTCTGTAAAACAGGATGACACGCAGGTTTTTCCTGGAAAGAACACCCACGTTGACCGATGCACCGACAGGACTTCCCGTAGAACAGCATTGAGCGTAATTGAACGAAGGAATAAACAGGAAAAGAATGAATACAGCAATCAGGATCTTACGGCTCATAAGTCCTGATGTAAATTTCTTTTTTGGAAATGTTATTGGATTTGTCAGTCACACTGCAGGTTATACGGAAACGGTCAGCATGGCAGACGGTCCACTGAACGGTGTTTCCGCTACCGATGAAAGTCCCGTATTCAGAAGCCCATTCATAATTCAGCCCCTGTCCGGAAGCAGTGGCGGTCAGGGTGGTAAGCCCATTTACGGCCATGACGGTATCGGATGCAACCAGCTTTTCAAAAGTAAGACCGGTCGCCGATGGCGTGGTATCTTCTTTTTTGGAACAGGATAGTAGGGAAAGGGAAAATAATATTATTAAAATGTAGCCGTATTTCATATGTAATAATTTGATTTTTACAGTTCCAAAGATAGAGATCATATGTGAGGCAAACAGGGTTTTCAAAATCGAAAAAATCACATTCATCATTGACATTTATCAATGACGTTCATCCGGGATCAGGCTTTTTTTTTCTCGCCTTTTTTTTCTACGTTTGTTCATATATAATTCTCCTGTATGTCATTGAAAAAAACGCTCCCGTTTATCCTCCTTTGTATCCTGATGGTACTGGTTTCCTGTAAAAGGAAAACCGGAAAAATTAACCCGGCTTTTCAGAAATACATCGCGGCATTCACCGCCGGACCGGTTTCGGTCAAAGATCCTCTCAGGATCAGGCTGACCAGTGAATTTGTCAATGATGACCAGATCAATATTCCGCTGGATGTACGTTATTTTACGTTTAAACCATCCATCAAGGGAAAGACGGTTTGGCTCGACAGGAGAACCCTGGAGTTTCGTCCCGACAAACCCCTGCCTGCCGGGAAAACCTATAATGCCGTTTTTCATCTTTCCAAACTGCTTCCGGTTCCTGACTCCCTTACAGAATTCAGTTTTTCATTCCGGACGATGCAGCAGGATATTGAAGTTTTGGTGGAAAACCATAAAGCCTACACCCGTGAGGATTTGTCAAAAGAAAAATTATACGGGAAGATCATGACGGCTGACGTGGCTGACGACAAGGCAATACCGGGTATTCTCAGTGCTACCCAGGACGGGCACACGCTGAATATCAGCTGGATCCACGACAGTAAGAAAAATCTTCATTATTTTCAGGTAGACTCGGTGCGCCGGTATGATCATTTGTCGGCAGTAAAAATCACCTGGAATGGAAGTGCCATCGGTGCCGGCCGGAAAGGAGAACAGGTAATCAACATTCAGCCATTGAATGTCTTTGCATGCACGGGAACCCGCATCGTTCAGGGAGAGGAAAAATATATTCTTGTACAGTTTTCCGATCCGCTGCTGATAGAGCAGGACCTGAATGGCCTGATTTCAATCGGAAAGAAAAATGATTTCAGATACATCACCGAAGATAATGAACTGCGGGTGTATCCTTTTGAATTAAAAAACAAAACCGTAACCCTTTCGGTCGACAGGGCGGTGAAAAATTTTAATGGCAGAATGCTGATGGCGGCTGTAAATGAACGGCTGGAGTTTGAAGATACGCGCCCTGCAGTGAGATTCACCGGGCCGGGAACCATCATGCCGGTTTCCAAACAGCTGATCCTTCCTTTCGAGGCAGTGAATCTCCGGGCGGTGGATCTGAAAATTATCAAGATATATGAAAACAACCTCCTCCAGTTCCTGCAGATCAATGATCTTGACGGACAATCTGAGCTAGCCCGGGTGGGGAAACCTGTCCTTACCAAAACCATTCCGCTGCGGGAAGTTTCAGACTATTCCCGATGGAACCGGTTTTTCATTGATCTCTCTGAACTGATCAAGCCGGAAGAAGGAGCGCTTTACTGCATCCGGCTGAGCATCCGCAAGAGCTATTCGGTTTGGACCTGTACCGGCAATGAGCATTCCCCTGAAAATTCAATGGTGACCTATGGCGCTACCGGTGATGAAACCAAAAACAGCTGGTATTACTACGGTAGCTACGAGGATGATTATTATTCAGAAGAGGAAGAGGATTACGACTGGCGGCAACGTGATAATCCTTGTAAAAGCTACTATTACCATAATAAA
>JBLNAN010000302.1:0-4541 GCA_050259355.1 Syntrophothermus sp.
ACCGAGGAAGGCGTCATGTTTCACTCGCATATTGACGGATCAAAACATTTTTTCACCCCGGAAAGGGCCATCGACATACAGCGAAACCTTGGTGCCGACATCATCATGGCATTTGATGAATGTACCCCGTATCCCTGCGAATATACTTACGCCAGGAAATCAATGGACATGACGCACCGCTGGCTGGACCGTTGCATTGAGCGGTTTTCCGGTACAGAATGTCCGCACGGTTACACGCAGGAGCTTTTTCCGATTGTACAGGGTAGCGTCTACAGAGATCTCCGTGAACAATCAGCAGAATATATTGCATCGAAAAATGCCGGTGGTAACGCCATCGGGGGCTTGTCGGTGGGTGAACCCGTTGAGATCATGTACGAGATGACAGAACTGGTCTGCAGCATTCTCCCTAAGGATCATCCGAGATATCTGATGGGCGTGGGAACCCCTGCCAATATTCTCGAGAGTATTGCGTTAGGAATAGACATGTTCGACTGCGTGATGCCTACCCGCAACGGCCGGAACGGGATGTTGTTTACTCGCGGCGGGATCATCAACATCCGGAATGAAAAATGGAAAGATGATTTTTCACCGCTGGAACCGGAAAGCGATCTGTATGCAGATCAGCAATATTCAAAGGCTTACCTGCGGCATTTGTTCATTTCAAAAGAGATTCTTGCCGCGATGATCGCCACGGTACACAATGTCGGATTTTATCTCTGGCTCGTCAGAGAGGCAAGAAAACAAATCATTTCAGGTAATTTTGGATCCTGGAAAGAGGTGATGGTAAAAAAACTCATGCAACGGCTTTAATGAACAAGAAAAGGTACAACGATCACTTTCCCTTGTTGAAGACCATCGATTGGTATATCATCCGGAAATTCCTTGGAACATTTTTTTTCTCGATCATCCTTCTGATCTTTATTATAATCGTTTTTGATGTTTCAGAACATATTGATGATTTTCTGAAGCATGATGCACCGCTAAAAGCCATCCTCGTAGATTATTACCTGAATTTTGTTCCCTATTTCGTCAATCTGTTCAGCTTTCTTTTTGTTTTCATTTCGGTCATTTTCTTTACCTCCAAGATGGCAAGTGATACCGAGATCGTTGCTATCCTGAGCAGTGGAATCAGCTTCAGGAGAATGATGTTGCCTTATTTCGTTGCCGCCACCATCCTTGCCATGATGTCGTTCGTGCTGGGCAATTTTATTATTCCCTATACCAACAGGGGAAAACTGGCCTTTGAAAGGCAATACATAAAGGATCCGCTGCGGTTTACCGAACAGAACATCCACAAACAGATCAGTCCGGGAACCTATATTTATATGGAGAATTTCAACCTGCCCAACAAGGAAGGCTGGAAATTCACGATGGAGCAGATCCACGACCGGAACATGACCATGAAACTCACCGCGGATAAAGCACGTTGGGACAGCATCAGGGGAGTTTGGGTGCTGGACAATTATGCTATACGAAAGATCAACGGTGATAGGGAAAGCATCCGCACCGGCGGGAAAATGGATACGGTCATTCCGTTAACACCAAAGGATTTTATTGAAGATATCGAGGAAGTCAGCATCATGAATTTTTTCATGTTGCGGGATCATATTGCGAAAAAAGAACTCAGGGGAGATCCCGATGTGATCAAATACAAGGTGAAAATGTACGAGCGTTATGCCTCACCCTTTGCCACGCTCATTCTCACACTGATCGCTGTATCCGTCTCCAGCCGGAAAGTAAGGGGAGGGATTGGCTTCAACCTAGGCCTGGGTTTGGCGCTTACTTTCCTGTTTATCCTTTTTATGCAGGTTTTCACGGTACTGGCCACTTTTGGAGACTTTCCCCCGCTGCTTGCCGTTTGGACGCCCAACATCATTTTTTCCATTATCGCCCTGTTCATGGCCAGGATCACGCCCAAATAACCGGGTCCGAAAAAATATTCATTAAAATATATTTTTTGTATTTCAGGAAAATGATTATCTTTGCTGATATTTATTAAAATTTTTAGTTTCAATTTATTATGAAAGAAGGAAAAGTAAAATTTTTTAATGAATCCAAAGGATTCGGATTTATTAAAGACAATGACTCAGACAAAGAATACTTTGTTCACGTTACAGGACTTATTGATGAGATCAGGGAAGACGATGAAGTTACCTTTGAACTGCAGGAAGGAAAAAAAGGATTAAACGCAGTTAATGTTAAGCTGATCTAAGTTAAAACATTATATTGATTTCCTTTGAAGGCTGTCTGAAAAAGACAGCCTTTTTTTTTGCATTATTCCAGCATTTTCCCCTGCCAGAAGAAATAATCGCCGAAAGCGTCCTTTTCGATTTCCATTTCCCGCGGGAAAACACCGTAAATCGCTGAGCCACTTCCGCTCATTGACGCGTATACCGCGCCGTGATCATACATTTGCTGTTTGATGCCGGCCAGCAAGGGGTGAGCGGAGAATACGGGCATTTCGAAATCATTCTGCACCAGGGAACTCCAGGAAGCCGGCCCGCTTTCCACCACGTTGATCAGGTGACAGGCCTTGTGAACATCCCTGAAAATACCCGCGGGATCGGCGGCCCGCTGTTCGTCAATCATTGAATATGCTTTGGCGGTATTGATATGAACAAGTGGAACGATCACAACAATAGTATATCCTGAAAGATCAAGTGTTATGGGTTCAAGCTGATCCCCGCGACCATAGCCGAAAGAAACTTTATTCCGGATAAAAAAGGTACAGTCGCTGCCCAGTTGCCGGGTATATTCCATCATTTTTTCATCAGCCAGATCCAGCCCGAAAAGCTGGTTCAGCGCCCTGATCATAAAAGCTGCATCAGCCGATCCCCCGCCAAGTCCCGCACCCATCGGTATAGTCTTGTGGAGATGAATCTTCACCGCTGGAAGATCATGGTCCTTTTTCATCAGTTCGTAGGCCTTTACACAAAGATTGCCGGCTGTATCCCCGGGAATCGGAAGCCCGGTGCTTTGAAACAGAAATACATCATCCGCGGATGGAACCACCTCTAACATGTCTGTCAGATCAACCGGACAAAAAACAGTTTCAATATTGTGGAAACCATCTTCACCTTTATCGTGAACATGAAGTCCCAGGTTGATTTTTGCATTGGGATCAACTATCATTGTCTTGTTGTGTGGTCAGCCATTACGTTGTATTACCATCCTGCGGGTCTTCCAAACTCCGGATTTGCCACGAAGGAACTGTCGGTTAAAGTTAATAAAAATGCTTTCAGATCAGCCTTTTTGGAAGGAGTCAGCTGAACGCCCCGGGTATCAATGTGATGCATGAGCGGACTGATGGAGGGTGAATACACAAGTCCGTTGCTGTAAAAATCAATGACTTGTTCAAGGGTGGTAAAGCGGCCATCGTGCATGTACGGTGCCCGGAAGACCAGGTTTCGCAGCGTGGGTGCTTTATATGATCCTTCATCAGCAGCATTTCCCGTGAAATGAAACCTGTCAAGAGGATCCTGAAACACTGCATCTTTACCATTATTATAGAACAGGTTGGTGGTGAACACCGGGTTGCCGTCACCGCCATGACAGTGGAAACAATCTGCCCCTTCCTCGGTCATAAAAAGCTCATATCCTTTTAGTTCGTGCGCATCCAGCTGGACTTCGCCGTTCAGAAAACGATCGAATTTTGAATTTGCCGAAACAAGCGTTCTCACGAACTGGGCTATGGCCCTGCAGATATTTTTCATGGTAACTGTTTCGCTGCCGAAAGCATTTTTGAACAATGGGGCATAAGCCGGAATGCTGCTGATCAGGGTTTTGGTACGATTGGTATCGCCACAAATTTCATTCGGATCCGTGATGGTCATCCAGACAATGTCCTCGATGTTTTCTGCAGAAGAATTTTCTTTGCAAACCGAGCCATTCCAGAGATATCCATTGCTGTTCCAAACCAGGTTGATGAGCGGCATCATCACGTGGGGAGTAGGATTACCCGTTAATCCATAGGGATGACCATGAAATTGAGGATGATTTATCCCGCAAACAAAAGAATTTTCCCGGATGTGGCAGGTTCCGCAGCTCATCAGTGAATCCTGTTGCGTTCGGCCCGACAAATGCCCGTCATAGAAAAGATAACGGCCAAGGGCAATTCCTTCAACGGTCATAGGATTATCGGCGGGGATATTGAGCGTTTGCGGAAAGTGCCGGGGAATGGTCAGATGATATGGAGTTGCCGCAGGCAGTTGTTCTTTATCCTTACCACAACCGGCTGTTATGAATACAAGGAAAATTATCCAGTAACAATTTCTCATTTTCAATACTGAAAATAAAAGATGGTTGTGAATGAATGATTGCCGTTCTGAAGGGCATGATACATGCCTTCCTGATTTTGCATGATTCCCATGGGGTAGGCAGAAAGG
The DNA here is from genome assembly GCA_050259355.1 of Syntrophothermus sp. Classification (GTDB taxonomy): domain Bacteria; phylum Bacteroidota; class Bacteroidia; order Bacteroidales; family FEN-979; genus FEN-979. The sequence goes on from JBLNAN010000302.1 coordinate 4,386, forward strand.
TCAAAATGATTTTCACCATCCATCCAGCCGTCAACAATCATCACGATGCTATGACTAGGATTATCAGGATGATATTGCAGGGGAAGAGTCACCGTGAAATGGTTCTGGATAAAACCAATGATCGAATCCGTTGAAGTTGAATTTCCGGCATAAACC
>JBLNAN010000303.1:0-4557 GCA_050259355.1 Syntrophothermus sp.
TCCATGAATTTTGGCTGGATCATGGCGCACGTTCTGCACAACAACCGTATGGCCGCGGTGGTGACAGGAGGGGTCTTCATGATCATTGCGGCATTATTCATGCAGAGGATCAATGAAAATACAGAAAAGGAATCAAATGAATACGAATAATGAACGTGCCAGTGGCATTCTCCTTCACCCCTCTTCATTACCAGGATCATATGGTATTGGCACGCTTGGAACAGAAGCCTTCAGATTTATAGATTTTCTTGAAAAATCAAAACAGAAGTACTGGCAAATACTGCCGCTCGGGCCCACGGGCTATGGCGATTCGCCTTACCAGTGCTTTTCCTCCTTTGCAGGCAATCCGCTCCTGATCAACCTGGAATCACTTGAAGAAGAAGGCCTCCTTACCATAGCCGACATGGCAATGATGCAAAGTCTGGACGGCGGTCCCGTTGACTATGGGAATTTGGTGAAATTAAAAATTCCCGTGCTTAGAAACGCGGCCCTGCATTTCCTGGAAAATAAAAATCCCAAAATAGCTGATGAATTCGGCGTCTTTTACGAAGATAACAAAGCCTGGCTCGGGGATTATTCCCTTTTCATGTCACTGAAAGGAAAATTCGACCTGCAACCATGGCAACACTGGAATAATGATATCAGGATGCGCGTTCCCGAAGCCGTGGAAAAATACCGGTCAGAACTGAAAGATGAAATATTCATCCAGCAATTCATCCAGTTCCTCTTCTTCCGCCAGTGGCAGCAGGTGAAAAAGTATGCCAATTCCAAAAACATTAAAATCATTGGTGATATCCCGTTGTATATCGCCATGGACAGTGCCGATGCATGGACCAATCCAGAATTATTCGATTTTGATGAAGACCGGAATCCGGTTACGGTCGGCGGTGTTCCTCCCGATTATTTCAGTGCCACGGGCCAACTGTGGGGTAATCCCATTTTCAGGTGGGAAACGCATAAAAAGACGGGATACTGCTGGTGGGTTAACCGTATGCGGGGCAACCTGAAATTATACGATGTAATCAGAATTGATCATTTCCGCGGCTTTGCTGCATTCTGGGCAGTTCCTTACCACGATACCACCGCGATCAACGGCAAATGGGTAAATGGTCCGGGTGCAGATCTTTTTAAAACCATCCGCAAACAACTGGGTAATATTCCCATCATTGCAGAGGATCTTGGCGTGATCACCCGTGATGTTGAAGAACTCCGTGATTCACTCGATTTTCCGGGGATGAAAATCCTGCAGTTTGCCTTTGACGCTAATGGGGCCAATGAATATCTTCCCCATAATTATCCTAAAAATTGCGTGGTTTATACTGGCACACACGACAATGACACGATGCTGGGATGGTACCAGAAATCTTCACCGGAAGATAAAGCCTATATTCTCGAATATCTGCAAACCGACGGTTCCGATATCTGTTTTGATTTTATTCGCCTGGCTTTGTCCTCTGTAGCCAATACAGCTATCATTCCGATGCAGGACCTGCTGTGTGAAAATTCTGTTTCCAGGATGAATGTACCCGGAACAACCATGAACAACTGGATGTGGCGAATGAAACCCGGCCAGGCAAATGATGAAATTGCAGAAAAACTTGCTTATCTTGCACATCTTTACGGACGGGCAAATAAATCCTGATGAAAAAAGAGTGTAGCAAGTTTACATTCCACATTTTATTCCTGCTGTTTGCAGCATTTTTTCTAAACTCCCGAGCCACCGCCCAGGATATCCGGCTGGAACGGGTCGATCCTCCTTCCTGGTGGACAGGTTTCAAAAACCATACGCTGCAACTTATGGTGTATGGCCATAATATCAGTCAGACAACTCCTGTCATCAAATCTCCCGGCATTCATTATATTGATAAAGTCTATAGCAGTAATCCTGATTACCTGTTTATCAATCTTGAACTGGAAGATGAACTTAAACCGGGAACCATTATCATTTCTTTCCGGAAAGGCGACAGGGAAATCGATCATTATAACTATGTTTTCAGAGCGCGGGAACCCGGATCTGCAACACGTCAGGGTTTTTCATCTGCTGATGTTATCTATCTGCTGATGCCTGATCGTTTCTGCAATGGTGATCCATTGAATGATTCGGTACCCGGATACTTCCAGGGAGTACACCGCGGCGATCCCGACAGCAGACACGGCGGCGATATCAAAGGAATCATCAATCATCTGGATTATATTCAGAAGGCTGGATTCACGACACTTTGGTGCACTCCCCTGCTGGAGAACAACATGAAAAACTATTCCTATCACGGTTATTCCATCACCGATCATTACAAGGTTGATCCAAGATTTGGTAATAACACGGATTACAAGGCACTGGCGGATTCTCTTCATCATAAAGGAATGAAGCTGATCATGGATATGGTTTTCAACCACTGCGGATCAAATCACTGGTGGATAAAAAACCTGCCCGATACCAACTGGATTCATACCTTTCCTGAATTCACAAGGACTTCCTATCGCGTTGGATCCCAGAGCGATCCGCACCTGAGCAGGGCCGATCATAACCAGTATGAAAACGGGTGGTTTGATGTTACCATGCCCGATCTGAACCAGAAAAATCCCTTCCTTGCGAAATATCTCGTGCAAAATACCATCTGGTGGATGGAATATAGCGGGGCAGATGGCATACGGGTGGATACCTATCCCTATTGTGATAAAAATTTCATGAACCGGTGGGATGAGGCGGTGCTTGCGGAATATCCAAGTATTAATATCGTGGGAGAATGCTGGGCAAACACCCCGGAATCCATTGCTTACTGGCAAAAGGGTTCCGTCAATCGTGATGGATATCAGCCAAAACTGCCCTCGGTCATTGACTTTGCCATGTATGATGCCCTGCGCCTCGGCTTCATGGAAGAACCCAACTGGAATACGGGAATATTCCGGTTGTACGACATCCTGTCGAAAGATTTTGTTTATCCTGAAACAAATAACATCCTCATTTTCGCCGACAATCTGGATGTAGGAAGATACCTGGCTTCGCAGAATCAGGACATTGCAAAATTAAAGATGGCAATGGCTTTTCTCCTGACTTCCAGGGGAATCCCGCAAGTGTTTTATGGTACCGAAGCGCTGCTGACAACAGCCGGCGATGCGGGACATGGAAAGCTGAGGATGGATTTTCCAGGGGGATGGGAAAATGATTCGGTCAATGCTTTTACCGGAAAAAATCTCTCAGATAATCAACGGGAGATGGAAGATTTTATGAGTCGTATCCTCAACTGGCGTAAAACCAAGCCAGTGATTGCCTCGGGCAGGCTAACGCATTTTGTTCCCGATGATGGACTTTATGTCTTTTTCCGGGATAACGAAAATGAAACCGTAATGGTGGCGATCAACAATAATAAAAAAGAAAAAGTGATTGACCGTAAACGTTACGATGAGTTTTTATCCAAATTCAGGAAGGCAAAAGATATAATTTCGGGGTATACTTTTGATGATCCGGGAAAAATTGCAGTTCCTCCCGGATCAGCAATGATACTGGAATTGTCAAAATAAAAACAGACCTCATGATAAAAATGCAGGAAAAGCTGACCAACGGCTTTTATATCATTCTTGGTTTGCCATCCACGGCAATGGGATTCGCCCTGTCGGTCCAGATCGCGGTACTGAGCTGGATCCTCCGCACCAAATACAACCTGGAGATAGAACAAATCGGTATCGTTTGGGCCGCGGGTCCTGCCGCGGGTATCATCGGCCAGGTGCTGATCGGGCTGATCAGTGACAAGGTATGGTTTTGGGGAGGCAGGCGAAAACCATTCATCATTATCGGTGGCATACTGGCTTCACTGATGATTTTTGCGCTCCCGAATATTGGTGCCATCAACGACTTTTTTGGCATTGGCAGCCTGATGGCCGTGGCCATTACGGTTGCACTTACCCTGGATCTCTCCATCAATATCAGCTTCAATCCCACCCGGTCCATCATCGCTGATGTGACGCCCCCGGGTCAGCCACGAACCAAGGGATATACCTGGATGCAGTCCGTTTCGAATCTTTTTGGCAGCCTCGCCTACCTCACCGGGGCGCTGATCAACAATTACGTGCTGATTTACGTGGGCGTCGCGGTGGTTGTCGTTTTCTCGATACTCCCAATGCTCATTATTTCAGAGCCCAGAGAACTGGTAAAGGATCCTGAAAAAAATGATCCGACAGCAACAACTTCTACCGCAACGAAATGGGGCGAACTTTTTAAATTGTATTTTGCCCACGGCTTTTCCTGGCTGGGTATCCAAACAATGTTCATTTATATCATTGCTTTCCTGGAACAGAAATTCCAAACCGGTAATGATGTACACACCGGACAAATGATCGGCTGGTCCTTTTTTATCCTGAATGCCGTGGGGTCAGTCTGGCCGGCATTTCTGCTGGAGCCGGTCAGCAAGAAGCTGGGCAGGGTGCTCACCCACATTCTGGCGGTTGCCTCTATGGCTGCCGGTTATTTTGGAATCGTTCTTTTTGCCAGAAATGCCATAACCCTTTATCTGATGATGGGAATTCTTACCTTCGGATGGGCCGCCGTGGTCAGTCTTCCCT
>JBLNAN010000304.1:0-3694 GCA_050259355.1 Syntrophothermus sp.
TGGGGTGCATCCTGCCGCCTGTCACTGCCATCACCAGGTCAAATGCTTTTTCCCTGTCATTGAAAGCAAAAAATACCGGTGAAAGCTGTCCAAGGTCCTGGGCAAAAGTTCCCAGCCATACCAGATGATTCTGGATTCTGAACAACTCACACATCAGCACCCTGATGACCTGTGCCCGGGGAGGGATTTCTATTCCTGCCAGCTTTTCCACGCTCAGCAGGTAAGCCAGGTTGTTAATAACCCCGCTCAGATAATCCACTCGGTCCGTGTAGGGAATGTATTTGTGCCAGGTTTGCCTCTCCGCCATTTTTTCCGCGCCCCGGTGATGGTAACCGATATCAGGAACAATATCAACAATATCTTCCCCGTCAAGCTGCAGGATCAGCCGCAGCAATCCATGCGTTCCGGGGTGTTGCGGTCCAATGTTCAGAAACATGAAATCCGTTTCCCCGCTGGTCTTTTTTAATCCCCAGTATTCAGGATCAAACCGGAAATTATCTTCACTCACTTCCCGCATCTCATCCGATAACACGAAAGGCCCGTATTCTGTTCTTCGGGCCGGGTGGTCTTTGCGGAGCGGGTATCCCTGCCACTCCGGCGGCATGAGGAGACGGCGCAGATGAGGATGCCCTTCAAATTTAATCCCGAACATGTCCCAGATCTCGCACTCGTACCAGTTGGCTGAAACCCATAAGTCAGTGATCGTTTGTGTAACCGGAAATTCTCCCTGAAGCGCGAGCTTTATCCGAAGGTCCTGGTTCCTTTCCAGTGAGGTCACAAGATAAACCACCGTGAAATCAGACGGGGGCTGTCCTTCCCTGTGTACTCTCTTCCGCTCATCAATGGCAGTTATGTCATACAAAAGATCATAAGGAAATGGAATTTCACATTTTACATGACGAAGTACTTTTTTTACATCATTTTGGTGAATCCAGACCGTGGGCGTTCCATCTGCCGTAACCTGTTCAGCAGTAATGGCATCGGGGAAAGCCTGTCTGAGATCGCTAACAATATCCTGATTCGGGCTCATCTTTACATTTCGTTCATGGGACGCAACTTCTCAACTTTCATCCTTTCCTCGTTCTTCAGGTCACGCATTGAAGGTTTATCAATTCTTTTAATTACTCCTTTATTTTCAATCACCCAGCTGTAGGATCTCCTTTCGGAAGCAATGGTATTCCTCAAAAGAAGCAGTCCTTCAAGGAAAGCATCCGGGCTGGGCGGACATCCTGCCACGTAACAGTCTACCGGCATAAATTTATCCACACCCTGAACAACGCTGTAGATATCATACATTCCCCCGGAATTGGCACACGATCCCATGGAAATCACCCACCTGGGTTCCATCATCTGTTCATACAACCTTTTTATAATAGGTGCCATCTTGATGAATACTGTACCGGAAATGACGATCATATCGGCTTCCCTGGGAGTTCCCCGGATTACTTCACCGCCAAATCGGGCAATATCATACCGGCTGGTCAGCGAAGTGGCCATCTCAACAAAACAGCAGGACAGGCCAAAAGCAAAAGGCCATATGGAATTTTTCCGTCCCCAGTTGATCAGGTCATCCAGCCGGGTAAGCAATACCTGTCCCTGTAATCCTTCGGCATGTAAATATTTTTCAGTTCCCCAGGCAGATTCAACAGATTTACGAGTTTCCTTCATATGCCGGAATTATTTTTAGCATCATTAATAACCAGATTTCTTTTTTCCACAAGAGGTTTTTTCCTGAGGATCTTTTTACCGTTCGGACCAAAATCAAGAGCACCTATTCTGAGTTCATAAATGAGAACCGCGATGAGGATGAGGATGAAGATGATCACCCCGATATAGCCGGGAATTCCCAGCTGGCGGAAGGATACCGCATAAGCCACGACAAAAGCAGCGTCAAGATCAAAAATGACGAAAAACATGGCGATGAGATAAAAATGGGATGAGAAACGAAGTCGGGCATTTCCGGTAACGGGCATTCCCGACTCATAGGGCAATCCGGTCGTTTTTTCGTTGTGCCGCTCGCCCAGGATATAGGAAAGGCCGAGCATTCCCCCGGCAATCACCATCACCACGAGGGCATAAACAAAAAATGGCCAGAAAAATACCGGTTCTTTTAAAAGGATCATCTGCATACTAACTTTTGTTATTTCTACATAAAGTTAATCATTTTATAAAGCTTTAGGATATGAAAATTTAAAAATAAGGGAAGGAGATAACCCAAAAAGTGATTATATTAGATTAGAATAAAAGCGTGTAATGGAAAGTCTTTTGGCAATTGGTGATTTTTTCAGAAGGATGTATGCAACGGCTTCGCCTGAACAGACCATGATCAACCGGTTGTTCAACTATTTCCTGATCATGGCGCTGATCATTGTTGTGATCATCGGGATCATGGTTATTTATGGCAGCTACCGGTACAGGGCAGGAAATCAGGAGGAAGGAAAAGAACCAAAACAAACGGGAGGGAACCAGATGCTTGAAATAACCTGGACGGTGCTCCCTTTCCTCACACTGGTATTTTTCTTTTTTATCACCCTGAGGATCATGAATTCCATCGACCAGCCCAGGGGAGAACGGAAAAATCCAGACATTGATATTATTGCACACCAGTTTTGGTGGGAAATTCATTATCCCGGCAGTAAGGTCATCACGGCCAATGAACTGCATATACCGGTAAACAAGCTCCTGCTCATCCGGCTTACCTCCCGTGATGTGATTCACGACTGGTGGGTGATGGAACTCGGCCGGAAAATGGATGCAATACCCGGTAGGTTTAACTTCCTCTGGATGCAGGCCGACCGCCCGGGCATATATCATGGAACCTGCGGGGAATATTGTGGCGCTGAACATGCCTGGATGAGGATATACGTGGAGGCGCAGGATTCTTCAGATTACCTTAAATGGCTTAACTATCAGAAAACAGCTTTCCGTTCGGCGAATGATTCACTGGTTTCAGAAGGACTTGCGCTTTTTGAACAGAAAACCTGTGCCAATTGTCACACGATCAAAGGAACCCGGGCGAATTCGCCGGTAGGACCTGATCTTACCCATCTTATTTCCCGTAAAACACTCGTGGCGGGTGTGCTGGAAAACAACCGGCAAAATCTTGAACGCTGGATCCGGGATCCACAGGGTATTAAGCCCGGCGCAAGGATGCCCAACCTGATCCTTAACCAGAAAGAACTCGACCTGATGCTAAAATTTATGGAGGAACTCAAATGAGAATTATCATTCCCGAGAGCCAGGAAGCCCTGCCCGGTCTCAAAACCCCGAATGGCCTGCTGCAATGGATCGGTACCACGGATCACAAGATGATTGGAATTCTTTATTTGTGGTCGGCGTTGCTGTTCCTGGTCCTGGGCTTGCTGGAGGCAGTTCTCATGCGTATCCAGCTTACCATTCCCGAGAATAGTTTTCTTTCGCCGGAAGCATACAACCAGGTATTTACCATGCATGGAACAACCATGATCTTTCTTGTTCTGACACCCATGCTGACGGGTTTTGCCACATATTTTCTTCCGGTGATGATCGGATCCAACGAAATGGCATTTCCCAGGTTGAATGCATTCAGCTTCTGGGTATTCTTTCTGGGCGGATTGATGCTTTATTTCAGCCTGCTCGCCGGAGGAGCACCCGATGTTGGCTGGTTTAGCTATGCCCCCCTGAGTGAAAGGTATTACAGCGCCCATAGCGGCGT
>JBLNAN010000305.1:0-8267 GCA_050259355.1 Syntrophothermus sp.
GTTCTCGTGTTTCCGATTTGAAATAATAGCAATAGGCGGCATTGAGTTCGAGGTTGTTCAATGGTTTGTATACGAACATAAGATCAAGTTCTGAGCCCAGATTTTTATCTGCTGTCTTGTACGCGGGTGCTTTTGCAGTGGGCAGGTACCCGAACGGCATGCTGTACATCCTGTAGGTAAGCTCAGCACTTGTTTTCTGGCTGAAATTCCAGGTGCCGCGTGCATACGCCATTTGCAGACCATACTGCAGTGCATCTTTGCCAAGATAGCTGGTAAAAGGATCCATATACCCATAGAAGCTGTGATTTGTTCCCCAGAGCGTTGAAAAACCTTTAAGGGTCTTTTTAAGGGTACTGGTATCGGAAACGTCATTACCGCTCAGATAATCATAACCAACCATGAGTTTTAATGGTTTCAGAACCTGGAAGCCGGCAGTGGCTGATAATAAATAAGCACTGATTTTCCTTCCGTCCTTATAATGACCACCCTGATAATAGGCGCTGGCAGTTACACCCAGTTTTTTCCAGTTATAGATGGCATAGAACCCGATGGTTCCCCGGCCATAAACCGTGTTTGGAAAAGTCTCGGTTACTTTCGAGGTGGTCCTGAGTATGGTTGTTCCGATGGTATCACCGGCATTGATAACGTACAGTGTCTGGAGAGTGATTTTGTCGGAAGTTACCGATGGTTTCTGATTAACATCAAGGATTGCAGTCACTGAAATACTCAGCGCATCATTGAAAAACTTCTTCTGTTGCCACAGGTACGACATGTACTTGTAATTTTTAAGCATATAGTTCGTGAGATATGCAGCCGACGAGGAAGGGTTATTGACCGCAAAGCCGAAATCAGCCTTGTAGTTGATCCCGGGGGCAGCAGTCTGTATCATCAGCAGGTCGTGCGTGGCTCCCCATTGTTTCCAGTTGGAATACCCGAAAAGGCGCTGATCATCATAAGAAATTGCCATCCTCCCGATTTTCACCCCGGTATTTTTGGTAAAGGCATACCTGAACCAGCCTTCAAAAATATTAATGGTATTTTTTGTAATGGTATCCGATGAATAATTGTTCTCTCCATACATGAAGGCATGCTGCAGAGAAATACGGGTGCTGATCTTGTCCTGGGTATAGTCAAAACTGATCCGGCTTCTTCCAAGAATGTCACCATAGCCGTGCATGGTGGAATCACCAAGTTGTAAATAGCCGTTACGGTACTCGGCCCGGGGCCTGAACTCGCCGCTGATGGTAAACTGGGCCCGGAGCAAGGATGACGAACAGACCAGCACAATAATAAGAAGGAAGAGTTTTTTCATTGAGAGAATTTTTTGAATGAGGCGACAAAATTATATTATTTTTCGATATGTTAAATGCTGCCTATCGGTTTTTGAAAATAAAAGAAGAAACCTGATGTATTTTTTTAGGTACCTTTACCCACTCAAAGCCACATCCGATGAATACCCGTCAATATGTTCCGAATACCATTACCGCGATGAATCTCGTGAGCGGGATGATTTCGGTGACTGAAACCATGAATGGTAATTTTGTGAAAGCCTCTTTATTCATCTTTATCGCTGCTGTATTTGATTTTTTTGACGGGTCGGCGGCGAGATGGCTGAATGTTAGGTCAGAAATGGGAAAACAGCTGGATTCACTGGCCGATGTAGTATCTTTCGGCGTAGCTCCCGGTCTGATCATGTACAGCTTGTTAAGGGTGAACTGCGAGGGAGGATGCAACCTTCTGGAAAAACTGCACATCATACCTTATTTTGCAATGCTAATCCCGGTTTGCGCGGCCATCAGACTTGCCAAATTCAACATTGATACAAGGCAGGAAGTGAATTTCATCGGGCTTCCCACGCCGGCCAACGCGATATTCTTTGCTTCCATACCGCTTATTTTGTTTCTTCCGTCCAATGCGCTCGTTTCGCTGAAATTCATGCCTGATCTGATGGGCAGCACCCGGGTACTCGGAATACTCACGGTGTTTTTTTCTTACCTGATGGTCTCGGATTTCAGGATCTTTTCAATGAAAATGAAAAGCATTTCCTGGAAAGAAAACCAGGAGAGATACATTCTGTTGATTTTGTCTGTATTGCTGATCATCCTTTTCTCATTTCAGGCCATTCCGCTGATCATTGGATCTTACCTGTTGCTTTCGCTGATATTTCAGAAAAAGATGGCCTGACTATCTTAATTCAAAATTCTGTCCCAGATAGACTTTTCTGACATGAGGATCTTCCGCAAGTTCGCGGGAAGTACCTGATTTGAGAATGGATCCTTCAAAGAGGAGGTAGGATCTGTCGGTAATGGAAAGGGTTTCGTGAACGTTATGATCGGTGATGAGTACTCCGATATTTCTGTCTTTGAGTTTCCGCACGATGTTCTGGATATCTTCAACCGCGATGGGATCAATCCCGGCAAAAGGCTCATCCAGAAGGATAAATTTCGGGTCCACTGCCAGGCAGCGGGCAATCTCGGTTCGCCGCCGCTCGCCGCCCGAGAGGGTGATGCCTTCACTTTTGCGAACGTGTTGTAATCCGAATTCATCCAGTAACCGTTCCAACCGTTCCTTCTGTTGTTCTTTGTTAAGGTCCGTAAATTCAAGAATAGCCCGGATATTGTCTTCCACGCTCAGTTTCCGGAAGATGGAGGCTTCCTGGGCAAGGTAACCAATTCCCCGCTGTGCCCGGCGGAACATGGGCTCGCTGGTGATATCGGTGTCATCAAGAAAAACTTTTCCCGAAAAAGGCTTGATCAAACCGACAATGATATAGAATGAAGTGGTTTTTCCGGCACCATTCGGGCCCAACAATCCAACAACTTCGCCCTGGCTCAGTTGAACTGAAACCTCGTTGACAACCGTACGGTTCCTGTATTTCTTTATAATGTTCTCAGTCCGGAGCAGCATGTTTCTATAATTAATCTCAAGAGAGATTTCAAAATTATGAATTAAACGTCAAATCAGAAGGAAAAGTTTGCCGAAAGGAAAATTCCAAACTTTGGAGCGTGAGGATTCATAGGGTCGTTCAGGTGTGACATTCGCCATACCGCATCGATTCTGAAAAAACGGAAGATATTTTCGATGCCGCCGCCGGCTTCCCAGTAAATCTCCTTTCCAAAGCTCCTCATACCCACCGGAAATTTTGAAAAACGGGCGTTGTTTTCCGTCAGGGTACCATACACGGCTCTGACTTCTCCAACTTCCCGCCATTTCAACTTGCGGAAAAGCGGAATCCTGTTGAGCAGCAAACCTTCAAAATGATGGGTGAAAAAGACCGTGATGTATTCGTCGCTCACAAATTCGTAATAGTTCATGAGGTTGGAGGCATATTCGTCAAAAAAGAAAGATTGATTTCCTTCGTGTATCTTGAGAAGCGGGTAAGGCAGTTCTCCCCAGATCTTTCCTGCATCAATAATATATTTTGACCATCCTATGGTCGAAAAGTTGAACCATTGTTTGATGGAAATTCCAAGGCGATGGTACTCAAAATCGCTTCTGAGCAGGTTGGGAAAGCCATAGCAATAGGTAAGCTGGATGATCGGAAGGGGAGAACTGATGGTGTATCTGTAAAATTGTCCGCTTACGTACCTTTCCCTGAAAGCGATTCTGAGATCAATCCTTCCTTCCGTGGTAAAAATATTACTCATGGAATCAGCAGGGTAATCAATACCGTCAGGATATATTATAAAGGAGGGGAAAAGGGGAAACATTTCCCGGTGTGTAAGCGTGAATGTGTTGATAAAGCCCGTAAACCATTCATGTTCATATGCAAGACGATATTCTCTTACAAACGTGAGTTTGTCATTGGATCCCCTGTGGAAGATGGAAGAAACAATATTGTCGCTGTTGACAGCCATCAGACTGGCACCCAGCTGTTCAACATCATACTGATAAAACCCATGAAACCCTCTTCTGGGATTCTTGCTGTAGAGGTACATAATATCTGCGCCGTATTTCAGGGTGTTGTCTTTTGTGCCATAAGCCAAAAATCCCTGTAATTGCACTTTTTTGCTGAAATTATTTCCGGTGCGTCCGCCTATCTTGAAACGGTTGCCCTCATTTCCATTGAAACTGTAAAACGTATACCATGGGCCGATCTCCAGTTTCCAGGCCGGGATATATCCTGTGAAAAGGCTGTAGAGAACATCATTGTATGTTCTGAATACTGGCACACTCTTTACAGAATCTGTCATTTTATATACGCCGCTTTCCGATCTCGACAATGGCTCCGGTCTTGCGTTTTTCCAGAAGGTCTCATCCTGGTCACGTGAACCTTCACGGGTAATCACATTGGCTGGTTGTCCGAATATTTTTTTATCCTCCGGTTTGTCGAAGGAAAAATCCCGGTAAACAGAAGTGCGATGGCCATAGAAACCAAGCACTTTTCTCGCATTTTCAATAAGGTTGAAATCTGCCACCATATAATCCTTCACGAGCATCCAGTATTTTTCTTCCATCCAGTCATATTCCTGCTGTATCACGAGATCATTGATGAAATTTATGTTGGCATCACCGGCAATACGCATATCGGTTTTCAGAATTGCAAACGTTGTGTCGGTGATCCAGAGATTCCCGGTAAAAGTCAGCGTTTGCCGGTACCTTGGCTTGAACATCACGTGGTAACAATGAAATCTGCCCATATAAAGACTATCCACCAGATAGTATTTATAATAGGTTAGACCAAAATCAGCAACAGGACTGACGAAATTTTTCTCAAACAGGGGAATGTAATTCTGGTATATATCCACCTCCTGTGCCAGGTTGCCAAGAAACTGTGAAAAGTCAATATCTTCCAGTCCCGATGACCGGGTTGCTTTGATAACCTCCTTCTTCCCCCTGGGATTTTTACGAAAATAGATATCGGATAAAGTTTCAGTAAAGAATACGGGCAGAAAAGATTTTCCATTGACCGTGGAGGTATCAATGTAGTCGAAAACCACTTTGAAAGGCTTGAGCAACCTGCTGTTGCGCAGATTCTCGGAAAGATTATTGGCATCGAGTTCAACTTTTGTATACGCTTCATAATGGTAATTGCTGAAAGAACGGAGGCTGTTCTTTTCTTTATGCTGAATGACCTTCTGAAGTAGAATTTCGGCCGGGTTGCCCTTGTAATGTATGGTAACTTCCGGCAGGACGATATCGGTCGTCGACATTTTTATATCAATCACCTGGAACTGGTGGGGCAGGATCCTGCGTACCTCTTTCCGGTAGCCCATCAGGGTTGCCCGGAGCGAGTCGGCATTGATTTTGAGTTCGAGGGAATATTTACCTTCAAAATCAGTAAGCGTACCAACGGTTGTACCGGGTATAATGATGTTGACAAAGGGAAGAGGTTCACCGGTTTTGGCATCGGTGATGGTGCCGATGATCTTGGTGAGCTGGGCGAATGAAAAAGCGGGGAGGATAATCAGGAGCAGTGAAATTCCCGCCCTACTTATCTTTCCCCTTTTCCACATCAGATGATTCCTTCTTTTAATATATCATGAAGATGAATAACACCAAGATATCTGCCATTTTCAGCCACCAGGAGCTGGGTAATGTTGTTCTGTCGCATGATGTTGAGTGCATCTACCACGAGGGTTGATGGTTCAATGGTTTTCGGATTCCGGTTCATGATGTCAGATGCAATAATGCTTCTGAAATCTCTTTCTCCCTGGAGCATTCTCCGAAGGTCGCCATCGGTGATGATCCCGAGAATCGTGCCATTATTAACCACGGCGGTTGCACCGAGTCTTTTACTGCTGATTTCAAGGATCACGGTCTGAAGATTGTCTTCCGGATGAACCACCGGGACCAGGTTGCGAACAAAGAGGTCACCTACCTTGAGATACAGTTGTTTACCCAGGGAACCTCCCGGATGAAAGCGGGCAAAATCTTCCACCGAAAATCCTCTTTGTTCCAGTATGCAAACAGCCAGCGCATCGCCCATGGCCAGTTGCGCGGTAGTGCTTGACGTGGGAGCAAGATTGTTTGGACAAGCTTCTTTTTTAACCGTGGTATCCAGAACATGATCGGCCTGCCGGGCCAGGTAAGAATCTTTATTTCCGACAATGGCAATAAGTTGGCTTCCATGCAGTTTTAGCAATGGAACCAGTACTTTTATTTCCGGTGTTTCGCCGCTTTTGGAAAGACAGATAATAATATCTTCTTTGCGGATAGTGCCCAGATCGCCATGAATGGCATCGGCGGCATGCATGAATGTGGCGGGTGTACCGGTGGAATTGAAAGTGGCAACAATTTTCTGAGCGATGATAGCACTTTTCCCGATTCCGGTGACAATAACTCTTCCGGATGACTTATAGATAAGGTCTACACATATGATAAAATCCTCATTTATTGATTCCAGCATTCCGAGTACCGCATCCGCCTCCTGTCGCAGGGCAGAGCGGCCAATTTCCTTGATTTCTGAAGCAGTTTTCAAAATATTTTTTTTAAAAAATTTTTTTATTGGCCCAATTGATTTTTCTTATATTTGTATTAAAGGGGCTTACAAGTCTTATCAGGAATAGCAAAACAATAAAAAAACAATACAACAAAGTTAAGATTATTTTAACCATAGTAATAAAATGGCGGTTAAGAAGGATGAGTTAAATCTTCATGAGGTTTTAAAGAAAGTTTTTGGATTTGATAGTTTTAAAGGTAATCAGGAAGCCATAGTAAGAAATGTACTGGCTGATAAAGATACGTTTGTCATCATGCCCACCGGCGGCGGAAAATCGCTGTGTTATCAGCTTCCCGCTTTGATGAAGGAAGGTACGGCTATTATTATTTCCCCGCTTATCGCGTTGATGAAGAACCAGGTGGACTCGCTCCGCAGTTTTGGGACCGAAAGCAGCGTGGCGCATTTCATGAATTCCTCCTTATCCCGGCAGGAAATCTGCCAGGTACGGAAAGATATCCTGGACGGACATACCAAAATGCTGTATGTTGCTCCTGAAACCATCACCAAGGATGAAAATATTGAGTTTCTCAGGTCAATAAAGATCTCTTTTTATGCCATCGACGAGGCACATTGTATCTCGGAATGGGGTCATGATTTCCGGCCGGAATACCGTCGCCTGCGGCCGATCATTGACGCCATCGGCCAGAAAGTTCCCGTCATCGCGCTTACTGCTACCGCCACGCCGAAAGTACAGCAAGACATTCAGAAGAACCTGGGAATGATGGATTCTTCTCTCTTTAAGGCATCCTTCAACCGGCCGAATCTCTATTACGAAGTACGCCCCAAAACAAAGGATGTTGTAAAAGATATCATCAAATTCATCAAATCAAACGCGGGCAAATCCGGTATCGTATACTGCCTGAGCCGCAAAAAAGTTGAGGAAGTAGCTGAAACCCTGGTGGTTAATGGTATAAAGGCACTTCCTTATCATGCAGGACTGGATGCGCAGACCCGACGGAAAAACCAGGACAGCTTTCTGATGGAAGAGGTTGATGTGATCGTTGCCACCATTGCTTTCGGAATGGGCATTGATAAACCTGATGTACGGTATGTCATCCATCATGATATTCCCAAAAGTCTGGAAGGCTATTATCAGGAAACAGGACGGGCCGGACGTGACGACGGGGAGGGTAACTGCATTGCTTTCTACAGCTATGACGATATCCAGAAACTGGAAAAATTCATGAAAGGCAAACCCGTTGCCGAGCAGGAAATAGCTAAACAGCTGCTTTTTGAAACGGTTGCCTATACAGAGTCGTCTGTGTGCCGGAGAAAACAGCTGCTGCATTATTTTGGTGAATTTTCAAAAGAAGACAATTGCCAGAATTGCGATAATTGCCTTCATCCCAAAAAACGTTTCGAGGGAAAACAGTATGTGAAAATTGTTCTTGACACGGTACTTTCCGTGAAACAGCA
This sequence comes from Syntrophothermus sp., assembly GCA_050259355.1. Classification (GTDB taxonomy): domain Bacteria; phylum Bacteroidota; class Bacteroidia; order Bacteroidales; family FEN-979; genus FEN-979. Next base: position 7,859 of record JBLNAN010000305.1, read on the forward strand.
ATTCAAGCAAAAACATATCATTAACGTAATCCTCGGAAAGAGCTCTTCCACCATAAAATCTTACAAACACAACAAGTTGAAAGAATTCGGGGCAGGTGCGGACAAGGATGAAAAATTCTGGAACGCCGTTGTACGCCAAACCCTGATCGAAAGATTATTACTGAAAGACATTGATAATTACGGACTTCTGAAGATAAGTCCGGAAGGTACCAAGTTTCTGAAGAGCCCTTATTCTATTCTCCTGGTTGATGACCATGATTATGAAAATACCGAGGAGGATGAATTCTTCGCTGCAATGGGATCCAAAAGCAGCACGGCCGACAAAACGCTTTTTGCCATGCTGAAGGATCTTCGGAAAGAAATTTCCCGGAAAGAAAAACTGCCTCCCTTCGTTATTTTTCAGGATCCT
>JBLNAN010000306.1:0-3832 GCA_050259355.1 Syntrophothermus sp.
CTGCCAGTTCTGGTATTCCTTTTCAATGATCTTTAGGGCATCTGCAATGTAATCAAGATCTTCATCCGTCATCGTGGGATGAAGCGAAAGCCTTACCCAGCCCGGTTTTTCCGACAAGTCACCCTGGTCGATCTTGCAGGTAATGGCTTTTGATTTATCAGGTCCCACATTCAGCAGGTAATGACCATAGGTTCCCGCGCAAACACATCCGCCCCTCACCTGTACGCCAAAACGGTCGCTCAGCAACCTGACCACGAGGTTGTAATGAATATTCGGGAAATAAAAAGAAATGACTCCTAACCGCTCTTCAATCTCATTGGCCAGTATCTGCAGATTCGGGATCTGGCGCAGTTTTTCAAAAGCCTTCCCCACCAGTTGTACCTCTCTTGTCTTCATTTTATCCACCCCCATCTGCTGTTTTACCTCGATGGCCATGGCGGTTCGCATTGCCTGTAAAAATCCAGGAGTCCCGCCGTCTTCCCGCAACTCGATATTGTCGATAAACCTATACTCTCCCCAGGGATTGGTCCATTCAACGGTTCCACCCCCGGGCTGGTCGGGTGATTTCATGTGATACAAGGAAGAATTGAAAACCAGCACGCCGGATGATCCCGGACCTCCAAGGAATTTATGCGGTGAAAAGAATATGGCATCCAGTCTCTCCCTTTCGCTGGAGGGATGCATGTCGATCGACTCATATGGAGCTGATGCAGCAAAGTCGATAAACGCGAGGCCATTATAATCGTGCATTAATCCTGCCATCTGGTGATAAGGTGTACGAATGCCGGTGACATTTGAACAAGCGGTAAAAGACCCGATCTTGACTTTCCTGTCTTTGTATTTTTGCAACGCTTTTTCCAGGTTGTTCAGGTCAAAAAGAAGATCATCGCCCGGTTCGATCACCACAACATCAGCAGCCGTTTCATACCACGAGGTTTGATTGGAATGATGTTCCATATGGGTAATAAAAACCACCGGGCGTTCGGATTCCTGCAGACAGGGCCGGTTGGTCAGTGAACCACAAACTTTCAGGCCGAGAATTCTTTGAAATTTAACCAGCGCGGCAGTCATACCGAAACCTGTCGTGAGGATCACGTCTTCTTTACCGGCATTAACGTGTTCCTTTATCTTACGTTGTGCCAGCTGGTAAGCATGGGTCATGCGCTTTCCCACCTCGCTTGTCTCGGTGTGCGTATTACCAACAAATGGTCCGATCCCGTCAAGAATCATTTCCTCGATGGGTCTGTACAATCTTCCGCTGGCAACCCAGTCGGCATAGATCAGCCTCTTTTCCCCGTAAGGAGTAAGAAAAATTACATCATTCCCGATCGTGTTCTCACGAAACCTGCTGAAGTGCTGTTTCAAATTCATAAATAATTCTTTTGCTTTCCCGCATCAAAATTAAGATGTTAAGCGGTACCTCCGGAAAAAATCTCCATCGTATGCCTAAATTTCCCCGGAAAATCATTGTTATTGTGACCTCTGTCACAAAAATATATAACTTTGTACACATGAGTGCTTATCTTTATCACGAGAAAGAAAACTGCCAGGATTGTTCGGATATTTCCTGCGCGGCAACGAAACTATCCGGCGAAGAACTTGACCATCTTCATCTCAACAGCCGTGAAACCACCTACCGCCGCGGGGAGATCATCATCCGCGAAGGAACGCTTAATTCTCACATTATTTATCTGAAAAGCGGACTCGTAAAAGAATTTATCAGAACTGACCAGAACGAGGAACAGATTGTTTCTATCGTGAAAAAGCATTCCTACCTGGGATTGTCATCGTTGTTTGGCGATAAGATCAACCATTACTCTTATTCGGCTCTCGAAAATGTGATTGTCTGCAATATCGATGTGGAGACGTTTCTGAAGATGGTGAAAACCAATGGTGTTTTTGCCTTTGAGATTCTGAAAACAGTCAGCAAGGACAGCCTTAATAATTTTCACAGGTTCATGGTGCTTTCCCATAAAAAAATGTATGGGCGCATTGCCGATTCCATTTTATATTTTTCTGATATTATTTACGAAAAACAGGATTTTACACTTCCATTTTCCAGGAAAGAACTGGCCGAACTTGTAGGTATTTCAAGAGAAAGTGCGACCCGGGTCCTGCTGAAATTTCATGAAGAAGGAATCCTGGATCTTTCCGGAAAGAAAATCACTATCAAAAACCGCGATCTGCTTCAGCAAATCAGCAAGAATGGCTAGAAAAATTTTATATCCGTAAACATTAGTTAAAAAATTTATATATTTGCGGATATTAAAACACAAAACTATGTCTTTACTTAAAGATTTCAGAGATTTTGCCGTGAAAGGCAATGTGATAGATCTGGCAGTCGGTATCATCATCGGTGCTGCATTTGGCAGGATCGTGAGTTCCGTGGTTAATGACATCATTATGCCCCCGATTGGTCTTCTGGTTGGTGGAATTGATTTCAAGGACATCGTGATCACTTTGAAAAACGCGGAAATTGATCCGGTTACCCATCTTGTGACAAAAGCGGCAGTACAGATGCGGCTCGGAATTTTCATCCAGACACTGGTTGACTTTATCATTGTTGCCTTCGCTATCTTCATGATGGTAAAAGGTTTGAAGAGCCTGTCCAGAAAGAAGGAGGAAGTAGCTGCTCCTGCACCTCCTACACGTGATCAGGAATTGCTTGGAGAGATCAGGGATCTGCTGAAAAAATAATTATTTTACATAAAATTTTTACGATGAAAAAAGTTACCTTTTTATTCATTGCTATTTGCTTTTGCACGGGCGTGTCGGCCCAGGATACCATTTCCAAAATCGTCGCCAAACACGAATTTGTTCCGGATACCGTAAAACCCTGGCTGGTTTCGGGCATGTTCACGCTCAATTTCAATCAGGCTTATTTTGAGAATTGGTCTGCCGGGGGCGACAATGCGCTGGGACTCAATTCCCTGCTGAACCTCAAAGCAGATTATAAAAAAGGTAAGTTTTCATGGATGAATAATCTTGACCTGGCGTATGGACTTCAGCTCAACTCGGTAGGAAGTTCCGAACAACAATTCCGGAAAACGGATGATAAAATAGACCTTACCACTTCATTTGGTTATCAGATTGGTCCGAAATGGGATTTGAGTTTTCTTGCCAACTTCAAAACCCAGTTCTCGGCTGGCTACAAATATCCTGATGACAGCACAAAAATCTCCAATTTTATGGCTCCCGGTTATCTCATTGCCGGTATTGGTTTTACGTATAAGCCTTCACCCTGGTTTTCCCTCTTCCTGTCACCCCTGTCTGAAAGGCTGACTTTCGTGCTGGATAAAACCTTGTCCGATCAGGGCGCCTTTGGGGTAGATTCCTCAAAAACCATCAAAAATGAACTGGGTGCATACATCCGGGCCACGCTGAACAAAGACATCACCAAATCGATTAATATCACTTCCACCCTGGATCTTTACACCAATTATCTCAAAGATTTCGGCAACATCGATGTAAACTGGAACCTGCTGATCATCCTGAAGGTGAATAAATTCCTTGCTACCACCATCAATACCCAGCTGATCTATGATAATGACGTGCAGATCACTGACAGCAACGGCAAAACCGGTCCAAGAACCCAGTTCAGGGAAAATATCGGCGTCGGAATCTCGTACAAGATCCATTGATAAAATTTTTCTCCGGCTGAAAAATTGCGTTTAGATCAATCTTGCATCGTACTTCTTTGGGGGTTTTATTATCTTTGAAGAAAAAAAACATGTCACTTCACGAAGAAACCAATGTTGTTCTTTCCCGAGAGGAACTGATGTACAATGATCATATCCGCCGTGCTTCTGATTTCATGAAAATAGACCTTTTC
>JBLNAN010000307.1:0-2873 GCA_050259355.1 Syntrophothermus sp.
TACTTAAAACTTGAGCTAAGCGCGGGCTATTGAGTATTCAATCCTTTTTTACTTCAATCGCTGTTCTGAGCCTGATATCTTCGGAAGAAGACCCGATCATTATGCGGAATTTCCCAGGCTCGATCAGGGGCTTCAGATCTTTATCCAGCATCGAAAGCATGGCGGGTGTAATGGTCATTTTCACTTCTTTTTGTTCACCAGCCAGCAGATGTACCCGCTGAAATGCCTTGAGTTCCTTAACCGGCCTGGCCACCGAGGCCAGTTCATCCCGCAGGTAAAGCTGACAAACTTCATCGCCCTCGAATTTCCCGGTATTACGAAGGTTGAATGTAACTACAACTGTATCCTTTGAAGAAATGATGTTTTTATCAAGAACAACCCGGCTATATTCAAAATCACAATAACTCAAACCGTAACCAAAAGGGAATAAGGGCATCCCGGTCTGATCCGCGTAATCGTCACCCCTGCCGGTAGGTTTATGGTTATACACCAGTGGCAACTGGCCTTCTGAAACGGGGAAAGTAATGGGCAATCTGCCTGCCGGGTTATAATCGCCAAAAATTATTTCGCCAACCGCTTCCCCGCCTGCTTCGCCGGGATACCAGCAATCCAGAACTGCACCTGCCTGATCGATCCATCCGGACATGGTAATCGCGCTCCCGCCGACGAGAAGAACAATCACCGGTTTACCGGTTGCACATACCGACCGGATCAGTTCTTCCTGCCGTCCCGGCAAGGAAAGTTTTGCCCTGTCCTGAAATTCGCCCTCTTTGATACCTGCCACCACGATCACCGCGTCCACGGTTCTGGCCATATGAACCGCCTCATCAATCTTTTCCTTTGAAACATCTTTCACTCCTGCATTCCATACCAGTTGAATCCTGGCACTGCCAGAGGCTTCAAAAAATTCCACCCTGACATCATATTCTTTATTCTTCTCAAAATTAAAGGGAGTTGATTTCTGTCCGTACGACTTTTTCATCCAGTTTCCGATGATCAGCTTCCCGTCGATATACAGCCTGTATCCATCGTTTCCAATGATCCCGATTTCGCTGGGGAGGACCGAATCGGTTTTCAACTTGCCACTCCACCTCACCGAATACCACCCGTTTGAAAGAGCCGGATCAGGCGGATAAAGTGTCCAGGCAAAATCAATCTTTGCATCCCGTCTGGTGATTAGCGGATTTCCTGAAAGATCAATATTGTCAAAATATTCACCTTTCAAACCGGTCATCTTCTTCCCTTCAGCATAATGATAAAAATTTTCAGCGGGTACCGGAACCATTGAAACCTCTTCCCTTCCCGGCCCCGGACAATAAGTCACCTGGGATTCGTTACCCGATGCTTTTCTGATCCCTTCGAGGATGGATATTTTATGAATACCCGGGCCGCTGTATCCACCCAGCCGGGCTTCCATTGCATCCGGACCGGTAACCGCGATTTTCATCCCTTTTTTGAGTGGCAAAAGGCTGTTTTCATTTTTGAGAAGGACGACCGATTCCCTGGCTGCCTGCAAGGCAAGCCGGCGATGCGTTTCAGAGCCATTGGTTTCTGCAGCTTTTTGCGGATCGGCATACGGATTTTCAAAGAGTCCAAGCTGAAATTTCGCCCTGAGCACCCGTACCACGGCACTGTCGATCACCTCCCGGGGGATCATTCCCTTGTCGAAGGCTTCCTTGAATAAAACATGATGTTCATAATCCGTCTGAAAGATCACATCCAGCCCTGAACGGATTGATTTTTGGGTAGCATCGGCATAATCAGCTGCCGTGTAATGAAGTACGTTGGCCCCGCCCACCGCGCAGGCATCGGAAATGACAAATCCCCTGAATCCCCATTCTTTCTTTAGCTTAACATTCAGCAGCCAGTCATTAGCCGTGCAGGGAGAACCATTTAGTGAATTGTATGCCGACATAACCGATCCGGCACCGGCATGTTGAATGGCGGATTTGAAAGCAGGAAAATAAATTTCCCCGAGGATCCTCTCATTGAAGTCTGCCGGGTAGCTGTCGCGGCCTCCATCACCCGAATTCACGGCAAAATGCTTTGGAGTTGTCACTATTCCGGCATTTTCAAAGGCAGAGATATAAGCGTCTCCCATGATTGTGGTCAGGTAAGGATCTTCGCCATAGGTTTCTTCTACCCTGCCCCATCGAACATCCCTTGCGATGTTGATCACGGGACCGAGTACCTGGCGTATTCCCCTGCTCCGGGCTTCCTCGGCGATCGCGGCAGCAACGCGATGAACCAGGCCGGTATCCCAGGTAGCGGCAAGGGCGATGGATTGGGGAAAAGCCGTTGCACCATCCGCCACCAGCCCGTGTAAAGCTTCTGCAAAAGGAATAATGGGGATTCCAAGCCTCGTGGAGTCTTTAAAAAAGCGTTGTATACTGTTGATTTTTGCCGCGTATTCTCCCGCGAATCCTGAATTCGAATACTGCAGGAGCTGTCCGGCGGCGTCTTTATTTTCGCCCGTTGCATTCACCTGCAAACCAAAAATCCCGTTTGAAAATTTCTTGCTTCCTGAAGAAAGATCACCCGGAATCATATACAGTTGCCAGAATTTTTCGTCGGGAGTCATCCTTGCAAGAAGTTCCTTTGCCCTGGATTCAGCAGGGACTAAAGAATCGGGATGAACAGTGACTTTTTGTGCTGAGAGCAGAAATGGCCACAGGAACAGGAACCAGAAGAAGGGCTTCAGCATATCGGGAAATCGTTACATCGTCACGAGGTCATGAAGTTACGAAGTTACCCGCTAAAAACGGAATCCCAGGTGCAGAAATACCTGGACAGGCTTTGATTCCGCACCCTTGAGGACATCCATGAAACCGTAATCCACACCGGTTTCAAGAATAAAGAATGCAACATTGAAT
>JBLNAN010000308.1:0-6213 GCA_050259355.1 Syntrophothermus sp.
AAAAAGAAAAAACCAGGCAATGGTGGCTCTTTTGAAGTTGTACATCCTGCCAAACATTTTAGGATACCAGTAATGAATTCCTGCAAAGAACGCGAATCCTACTCCGCCAAAAACAATATAATGAAAATGAGCAACGACAAAAGAAGTGTCATGCACCTGTATATCCGTGGCAAGAGAACCCTGCATCAACCCGGTTAATCCGCCAATCAGGAACAGGAAAATGAACGCGATGACGAACAGCAGGGGCGGTTTAAGATCGATTGACCCTTTGTACATGGTGGAAACCCAGTTAAATACCTTGATAGCGCTTGGAATGGCAACCAGGAAGGTAAGCAGGGAAAACGACCATTGGGCGGCTGTACTCATTCCCGAGGTGAACATGTGATGTCCCCACACAAAATAACCAACGCTGGCGATGGCTAGACTGGATATGGCGATGGCCTTGTATCCGAAAACCCTTCTCTGGGAAAAGGTAGGGATGATCTCGGTAACAACACCCATTGCCGGCAGAATCATGATATAAACTGCCGGATGTGAATAGATCCAGAAAAGATGCTGATAAAGCACGGGATCCCCGCCCAGCGCCGGATCAAAGAACCCGATCCTGAAAACTCTTTCACCAATGATCATCAGGAGGGTGATCCCGATGATAGGCGTTGCCAGAACCTGTATCCACGCGGTGGCATAAACCGCCCACGGCAACAGCGGCATCTTGAAGAAACTCATTCCCGGCGCCCTTAACCGGTGAATCGTCACAATAAAATTAATTCCTGTAAGAATGGATGAAAATCCAAGCACGAAAGCACCTGTCACCGCCGCCACAACGTTGGTCTGCGTGGAAGTACTATAGGGTGCATAAAATGTCCAGCCAGTATCCGGTGCACCTTTTCCGACAAACTGGGAATAGATGACAATGGCAGCCCCGAGCACGTACAGGTACCACGACAACAGGTTCAGCCGCGGGAAAGCCACGTCGTTGGCGCCAATCATGATGGGCATGATGAAATTCCCGAATACGACGGTAAGGCCGGGAATCACGATCAGGAAGATCATGATAAGGCCATGTACCGTGAAAATCGCATTATAAGCCTGTGGTCCGTAAAACTGCTGGCCGGGATGAAACAGTTCAAGCCGCATGATGAAACCAAGCGACGCCCCGACCAGGAAGAAAACCATCATCGACCACAGGTACAGCAATGCTATCCTTTTATGATCGTAGGTCGTGAGCCAGGCCAAGATTCCTTTTCTGTTCCCGGTATCAACCAGGTAACTGGGTTCTTCTGAATGAAGGATCGTTTCTGTCATGGATAATATTAAAACTTGTTATTTCTTTTCAGGATTATTAAAAAGCTCTTTCTTTCTCCTGCGGCTCGTGATTAACAGGAAACCAAGGAATACAACCGCGAGGAAAATAATAATGGTAGCACTCACCTTGGTTACTTCAAGGCTTTATTTGAGTCCCTCCGTATCATAACTGTAGCAATAATCCAGGATCCGGTTGATGGAAGGCCTCGACTGCCCGCGCTGCGCCTCGATGAGCGCCAGTTTGGTATCAAACGGCAAATAATTTACGCCATACAGGTAGCGGGTGATTTTCCCCCCGGGACTTAAGATGATAATGCTTGCCGGGTGAACAAAATCATTTCCGGCCCTCTTGAATCTATATCCGAGTGCATTGGTCAGCGAGTAAATGGAATTGCTGTCACCGGTGAGGAAATGCCACGACCGCGCATGCAGTTTCGCCGTTTTGCCAAGAACAGAATTTTTCTTCTCAAGCGCTTTCTCAGGCGTATCTTCATTATTAAAACTGAAGGTGATGATGTCGTAATCGTTACCCATTTCCATATCCATCTTTTCAACTACATCGGAAACTCCCGAAAGGAGCTGAACACAAATGCCGGGACAATCGAAGTAGACGGGGGCGAGAATGGTGGGTTTATTGATCAGGTCACCAATCTTCACGGTTTTGCCGGTCTCATCCTGGAAAACCAGGTTCATCGGAATGGTCTTATCCAGTTTTTCAACAATCCCGATTTCGGGATCTGACTGCTGAGCAGTGGAATAAACGGGACAACCCAGTATGAGGGTCATCACCAGGAAAGAAAGAATTTTGTGTGTTTTCATTTTTTTCCTCCTAATTTACCCATTTTTATAGTCTGAAAGATCACATAAATGATGAAAAGCCAAATGACACTGATGACGGAACCATAGAAAAGACTCAGCCATACCGGACCTTCACCTTTTTTACTCCACATCATGTTTTTGGTATACAGCCCCGTGGCGTTCGCGGGCTTTGCAATGGTAAGTTTCGTCACCGCGGCCCTGGCAATCACACCTTCCTGGCTTACCTGGGCATGAATTTCAACGGTTCCATTTTTATCACCGGGAATATCTGGCGGAAAATCCACCAGGGCAATTCCTTCCGCATTGGTTTTATGTATCTCCCCAAAATTCATTCTGCCGAACATACGCTGGACACTCAGCTGGATATTCGCGCCTTTAAAGGGCGTCAGCTTATTGTTTTCACCAATCTGCAAAGCCGTTATTTTTATTTTTTTCAGGATGGAATCCCAGGTTATTGCCAGCTGGAGCCTGACTCCTTTAAAAATTCCCTGGGCTGCAGGGGCAGGTTGAATGTATTTCGGATTAAAATTCCGGATATAGGAAATCACCTGCCACCGTTCTTCCTCCGAAAGAATGCTGCCAAACTGCGGCATCGGAGATTTACCGTTGGTGACTTTCCAGAAAATCTCACCGTCGGTCTGGCTCTGAAAAGAAGCCGAAGCGGGATCCACCGGCTGCGGACTGATGGGAGCAGGCGTGTTCATGCCAACCGGGCCGTGACAGGATTTGCAGTTTTTGGTATAAATCGCCTCACCAGCCTTTATCGACTCGTCATTGAAAAGAAAAGGTGCCACAATTTCTCTTGCCTCTGCCGGCGCGGTCCATTTCTGGGCTTGTACCCAGAGTGGCAGGATGAAAAGGATAAAAAATATTTTTCGGGTCGTCAACTTCATGTTGTCGGAAATTTTAAAGTTTTTCTCTCGGCTCACTTTCAACGGCAGTCTCCAGTGCCGCTTCCTTGATTGGAATGATGGGGAAGAATTTTGAAAGTATGGTAATGATGATCAGGGTCAGGAAAAATGAAAACAGGGTTACACCAATCTCGGTCAGGGTAGGGGTATAAACCATGAATTCTCTGGGATAATGCTGAACCGGCAGAAAAGGGTGTTCCTGGGTGGGTATGACAATGATGTACCGCTTGAACCAGCTGCCTACAAAAACAGCGACCGAAATCCACATCAGGGGCAATGGTTTCCGCATGGGTTTGAAAAACACCAGAATAATGGGCAGGAGCAACCCGCCGGTCATCACGCTCCAGAACATCAATGCATGGTCTCCGCTGAAAAGCGAATGTATATGATAAGCCTCGGCTCTTTCCATCTTGTAGCCGGGAACCATGTATTCATTGATATTGAAATAAAGATAAACGAGCAGAACCAACCCAAGCAATTTTGCCATGTTGTCAAACTGGAGGTCGGTCAGGTACTTTTCAAGTTTATAGCTTTTCCGGTAAACATACATGGCGATGATGACCGCGGCGGTACCGGCAACAAAGGCACCGGTTACGAAATAAGGTCCGAATATCGTGCTGTTCCATCCCGGCCGGTGGGTCACGGCAAACAACCATGAGGTTACCGTGTGGATTGCCAGTGCAGAGGGAATGGTCAGAAACAGCAGGATTCTTACACAACGACGCAGGATGTTGTTCTGTTCGGGTTTGTCCGTCCAGTTAAGGGATAATATCTTGTAAATCTTCCTGATCCAGGAAGGTGATCCCTGCATTCTCGTATGTGCCAGTGCCAGATCTGGTATCAGAGGAAGATACCACAACAGAAGACAGAGAACGAAATAGGTTGTAACCACGGTAACATCCCAGAGAATGGGGGATTGTACCCTTGCATGTATAAAAACGTAGGTAAGTCTTTCAGGACGACCCATGTCCATGATGATGACCAATCCTGCCACTGCAGAAAAGCCTACAGCGATGATCTCTGCAATTCTGGAAAGGTGGATGGCCCATTTATAACCGATGAGGCCCAGTACAGCGCTGATCAGCATACCGATGAGACTGGTGGCGACGAAGAAAACGAAGTTGGAAAGATAGAGACCCCAGGAAACGAAGTCCCTGATTCCTGCAACCCCCAGTCCATATCTGAGCTGCCGTGTATAGGCATACAGGCAGACAAGCAGCCCGGCCCCAAGGAATGTCATCCAGAGCAGGAAACCCTTGTTAAGCCGCACATGCCGTGTAAGATCATTGATGATTTGGTCGGTTTGGGCATTGCCGTTCATGATGGTCAGGATTTTAATGATTGTGATGATTCATCTTTGGATGGTTCAAATGGGAACAGTCGGTTCTTTGCCGGCAGGTAAAAAATCCTGGGCTTGGTTCCCAGTTCAGGCATGAGCTGAAAGGCAGCATTGTCGGTCAGCAGTTTGCTCAGGCTTACCGTTTCCTTAGTTGTACCATTGGTAACCGCATCTTCATTTTCATCACCAAAATAATAAACACCATTGGGACAGGCTGAAACGCAGTAAGGCAGAAGTCCCTTGCGAAGCTGATCAGCACTGAAGAGACATTTGGAAACGGTTCCTTTCAACTGCGGAACATTCAGTTCCACATCATAGGGCTGATTTTCATACTTTTCCTTATCTCTCGGATCAAACCAGTTAAAAATCCTGGCAGAGTAGGGACATGCTGCGATACAGAACCTGCAGCCAATACAACGCTGGTTGTCGATCAGCACGATGCCGTCCTTGCGTTTGAAAGTGGCGTCAACCGGGCATACAGAAACGCAGGGGGGATTATCGCAGTGCTGGCATTGTTTCGGGAAATGATAAGGCTTGGTACCCGGGGTGTCCTGCATCTGCAAGGTATTCAGATGATATTGCTCGGGTTTGAGCTGATGAGCACCCTGGCACGCGGCGATGCATTTGCGGGCATTTCTGCATTTTGCCAGATCAACCACAAGTACCCACCTTCTTCCTTCAATCCCGTCGCGGCCCTGATCCTGCAATTGTTCCTCGGGCGACTTTTTCAGGTATTCCATTTCCAGTGAATCCACTTCCACCAGCTTGTTATCCTGGGTCAGCAGAATCTTTTTCTTGCCAGATTTTTTTTTGTTTTCCTCAAACATTTTAGCTGCACCCAGCGCCCCAAGTCCCGTTACGGCCCCGGCCCCGATGTAGCCAATACTCTTCATGAAATTCCTCCGGGAGGTTTTCCCGTTTCCGGCAGCTTCATTCTGACCCGGTTTCTCTTCCGGCAATTCATTATTGTTGGGATGTTCTTCCATAACTTGTAAAAGTCCGGTTGGTTTTAAGCAAATATATCAATTATTATTTTTAATGATAAAGGAGTTGAATAGGATGAATCCTTGTTTTTTTAATTTATTATTGGAATATCAATATGTATTTGTAAAAAGATTAAGGTATAGCTATCTTTGTTTATATTAATTCTAAATTATAAACAGATGAAAAAATGTATCATATTTTCTTTTATGACTATACTTTGCCTGCCCGTTCATTCACAGGAAGCAACCACCGCCGTCAACAGGGTTGCATCCTGCGAAATTAATCCCACCCAGAACAGCCGGGTAAGCGGAACCGTGACTTTCACGGAAACCGCTAGCGGGATCATGATCGTTGCAGATCTGACAGGATTACCCAAAGGAAGTCATGGTTTTCATATTCATGAAAAGGGTGATTGCACGGCTCCTGATGGTTCATCCGCTGGTGGTCATTTCAATCCTTCCCAGCACCAGCATGGCAATCGCGACAGTGAAATGCGGCATACCGGTGATATGGGGAACATCGAGGCGGATTCATCAGGTAAGGCCCATCTTGAATATCTTGATAAAATGATGACTTTTGATGGTGAAAATTCCATTATCGGCCGGTCCGTGATCGTTCATGAGAAGGCTGATGATTATAAAACACAGCCTACGGGAAACTCAGGAGCGAGGATCGGTTGCGGAATAATCCGGCTGCTCTAGTGCCATTTGAAGATTCGTAATCCGGCGATAAAGAAAAGAAATCCCAAAGTTGCAAGAACAGCAGAAGGCAGAAGTACATCCGGAAAACCTGCGCCCTCTATCATAACGCCACGCATTCCATCAGCCAGCATGGTCAGCGGCAGTTTCTGGATAA